>CAJCHO010000084.1 GCA_903970145.1 Mycobacteriaceae bacterium
GGCCGAGTCGAAACGCTGCAAGGTCGAATTGGCGGCGCCCCCGGAGCTGTCTCTGAAGGGACACGCCGAGCTTCTGCATCGCGCCGTCGAGAATATTGTGCGCAATGCCGTGCGCTATACCTTCGATCGGACCACCGTGAACGTGACGCTCACCGTCCGGGCGGATGGCGTGTCGATCAGCGTGTGCGACGACGGGCCGGGAATCGCCGAGGGCGCGCTTGCGGCCATCTTCGAGCCTTTCGTGCGCCTGCCCGACCAGCAGGCCGGGCACGGTTATGGCCTTGGCCTCGCGATCACCAAACGGGTGGTCGCGGCGCACGATGGATCAATCAGCGCCAGCAATCGCGAAAGCGGCGGCTTGTGCATCGAGATCGCGCTGCCAAAAGCTCGCAGCGCGCAAGCACCTGGCGTCTAGCCGCTGGCCTTTATCAGGGTTGCCAGACGGGCAATGCCCTCGCGGATGCGTTCGGGAGTGACGGTAACGAACGACAGGCGCATGGTGTTCATCTCGGGCGCGCGCGCGTAAAAAGGCGCGCCGGGCACAAAGGCAACCTTGTGCTCGATCGCCCTGGCGAGCAGCGCGTGGCAGTCGATGCCGGCAGCGAGCTTCACCCAGATGAACATTCCGCCAAGTGGCCGGGTCCACTGTGCACTTTGAGGAAATTCGGCGTCCAGAGCCTCGAGCATCACCCGGCATTGTTCACGATACAGAGCCTGAACCCGTGGCAGGTGGCGCTCCAGAAAGCCATTCTTGATGACTTCGTAGACTGCCATTTGCGTGAGCATCGCGGTATGCAGATCGCTGGCCTGCTTGAACTGCGCCAGTTTGCCAATCAGCTCCCGCGGCGCTACCAGGTAGCCCAGACGCATTCCTGGCGCGAGCACCTTGGAGAACGAGCCCAGGCGAATCACGCTCGCTCCCGTCTCACGGGATAAGGACAACAGGCTCGGTTCAGCTTGACCGGTGTAGCGCAGATCGCCATAGGGATCATCCTCGATCACCGGCAAACCAAAGCGCGCGGCGCACTCGAGCAGTTTTACGCGGCGCGAGCGCGACAGCGTGCGCCCGGTCGGATTCTGGAAATTCGGCAAGGCGTAGAGAAAGCGTGCGTGGGTACACAGGTCCGCATCCAGGCGCTCCGGATCGAGGCCACCTTCATCGGAAGGTACGCTGTCGATCTCGGGCTGATACTGGCCAAACGACTGCAGGGCACCGAGGTAGCTTGGGGTCTCAACCAGAATGCGGCTGCCCGGATCGATGAACGCCTTGCCCAACAGATCGAGTCCCTGTTGCGAACCAGAGACGATAAGGACTTCGTCGGCGCTAACTTTCGCACCCCGGGCGGTCAGGTCATCGGCTACCCACTGGCGCAAAGGCGCGTAACCCTCGGTCGGCCCGTATTGCAGCGCCACTCGCGGTGCATCTGTCAGGACTCTCGCATAGGCGCTTCGCACCTCTTCGATGGGGAAGCCATCCGGTGAAGGCAGGCCTCCGGCGAACGAGATGATTTCGGCTTGCTGGGTGATCTTCAGAATTTCGCGGATCGCCGAACTCGTCATGCCTTGTGAGCGTTCGGAGTAGGTAAACGGGGGGCGGGATGATTGATCCATGGACCTTCGATTCGAGAGGAGTAACTCAGATTGTAATTGTACCGGCCACGCAGGTCGTCGAGTGCCCACCAAGCCAAATGACGCCGTTTTCCTCGAATTCGATCGTTGCCACGCCATCGCGCCGTACGCAGCGCCCCTGATGAGCCGTATACCCGCTACGCAGGCCGGCGCGATACAGATAGGCCGCCACGGCGGCATTGCCGCTCCCGCATACCGGATCCTCAGGCACCCCTGAGGCCGGCGCGAAGGAGCGTACTTCGACGTCCTTGTTGCTCCACGCAAAAACGTTGGCACCGGTGATGCCCAGGTCCCGCGAGAAAGCCGCCAGGCCGGCCATGTCGGGCGTCAAACTTAGTACCGTCTCGACGCGGTCGATCTCTGCGGTCAGCCAGCGCGGGCCCAGATCCACGACCGCCGGGGCGCTCTTGATCGCGGTGCCGAGCAGGCGCTCGAGGCGCCGCCGCTCGGCGCTGGAGACGGGCTCGACACTGGCGGGCGGGGCCTTGAGAGACAGACGGCCGTCGGGCTCGGCCCGGATGGTCACCAGGCCCGCTTTGCATTGCTGCACCAGCTGCCCGCGATTGAGCTTGACGGTGCCAACTTCGAGCACGGCGTGGGCGCTACCCAGCGTCGGATGTCCTGCGAAAGGAATTTCGGCCACGGGGGTGAAGATGCGCAATTGATAGTCTGCGCCCGCCACCGTCGCCGGCAGTACGAAGGTTGTTTCGGATAGGTTGGTCCAGTTCGCGACTGCCTGCATCTGCTCGCCGGAAAGCCCGCGGCCATTGAGCACTACTGCAACCGGATTGCCAAGCAGCGGCACGAGGCTGAAGACATCGACCTGGCGAAAAGCGCGTTTCATTGCCGGGCCTCGGTCGGACCGACCAGACCCCCGCGGCGCGAAGGCGCGCGAGGAAGGTTCGAGAGCAAGGGTTCAGGAGGCATCGTCTAGGCGCTATCAAGGTCCACAACCGATCGCCAGCCGCTGCGCAAGCCCCAACCCGGCAGTTGTCAGCCGTGGCTCAAGGCGCGCGGCGGAGGGGGCGCGCGACAGAATCGAGCTTACCATCAGGGCGGCGGCCGGCAAGGCCGTCAATCCCCTGTGTATCGGGCGCCCCATAAGTGCACCTACGCAGTCGGCAGCGCTCCCGGAGGCCGTTTCGGGGCCCGCGCCTGCGTCTGGATGCCATTACCGGCGCGCCATCTGGATACAATTCGGCTTGCCAGTTCGCGGCCGCTTGAAATCGGCTTGGCGAACCCCACGTCCCAGAAGTCGGATTTAACGTTTGGAGAGATCTAAAAAGATGGGCGCACCTAAGGAAACCCTGGGCTTCCAGGCCGAAGTAAAAGAGCTGCTGCATTTGATGATTCACTCGCTTTATAGCAACAAGGAAATTTTCCTGCGCGAGCTGATCTCGAATGCCTCCGATGCTGCCGACCGGCTGCGCTTTGAAGCGATCGCCGACCCGACCCTTTACGAAAACGACGCCGATCTGCATATCACCGTAGATTTCGACAAACAGGCGCGCACCATCACGGTCAGTGACAATGGCATTGGCCTGTCTCGCGCCGAGGCAATCGAACACCTGGGTACGATTGCCAAATCCGGGACACGCGAATTCTTTTCGCGCCTGTCGGGTGATCAACAGAAGGATGCTGCACTGATCGGTCAGTTCGGGGTCGGATTCTATTCTGCCTTCATAGTTGCCGATCGCGTGACGGTCCGGTCGCGTCGCGCCGGCCTGCCTGCCAGCGAGGGCGTCGAGTGGTCAAGCGAAGGCAGCGGCGAATTCTCGGTCGAGACGATCGAACAGGCGCGTCGCGGTACCGCTGTCATCCTGCATCTGCGCGAGGGTGAAGACGAGCTCTTGTCCCTGTGGCAGTTGAAGTCGATCCTGCAGCGCTATTCGGACCACATTTCGCTACCCATCCGCATGTACGGCGAAAGCTGGGACGAACAGCGCAAGGAGCAGGTCAGGGGCACCGAGCTTGAGACTGTCAATTCGGCCAGTGCCCTGTGGGCTCGTCCCAAGTCGGATATCACCGACGAGCAATATCGCGAGTTCTACAAGCACGTCTCGCACGATTTTGAGGATCCGCTCGCCTGGACCCATGGCAAGGTCGAGGGGCGTTCCGAGTACACGCAGCTGCTCTTTCTGCCGGCGCGCGCGCCCTTCGACCTGTGGGACCGCGAGCGCCGCGCCGGGGTGAAACTGTATGTCAAGCGTGTGTTCATCATGGACGACGCCGAGCAGCTCATGCCGGTGTACCTGCGTTTTATTCGCGGGGTCATCGATTCCAATGATCTTCCCCTGAATGTGTCGCGCGAGATTCTCCAGGAGAGCCGCGACGTACGCGCCATCCGCGACGGCTGTACCAAGAAAGTGCTGGGGATGCTAGAAGAGCTCGAGTCCGGTGATGCGGCCAAATTCGCCACGTTCTGGGAGCAGTTTGGCCAGGTCCTCAAGGAAGGCGTCGGCGAGGACAGCGCCAATCGTGACCGGATCGCCAAGCTGTGCCGCTTTGCGTCCACCCAGGGCGAGGGCGCAGCGCAAACGGTCAAGCTGGCCGACTATGTCGCGCGCATGAAGGACGGACAGGACAAGATCTATTACCTGACTGCGGACTCGTTTGCACTCGCCCAGCATAGCCCCCACCTGGAGATCTTCAGAAAGAAGGGTATCGAGGTGTTGCTGTTGACCGATCGCGTCGACGAGTGGATGTTGAATTTCATTCACAAATTCGAAGACAAGGATCTCGTTTCGGTCGCGCGCGGCGGTCTCGACCTGGGCAAGCTCGAGGACGAGGCAGAAAAGCAGGCGCAAAAGCACGACTCCGAGGAGTTCTCGGCGCTCATCGAGCGTATCAAGGAAGCCCTGGGTGACAACGTCAAGGAGGTGCGAGTCACCAGTCGCCTGACCGACTCCCCAGCCTGCCTGATCGCCGACGATGGGGCACTCTCGGCGCATCTTGCGCGCACTCTGCGGGCGGCCGGTCAGAAAGTGCCGGATTCCAAGCCGATCCTCGAGATCAATCCGCACCATCGACTGGTTGCGCGACTGGCCGATGAGAACAGCCATTTCGCCGACTGGGCGCGGCTGTTATTCGATCAGGCCCTGCTTGCCGAAGGAGGCCAACTCGATGATCCGGCGGGGTTCGTTGCGCGCCTGAACGGGCTGCTTAGCGGCCTGGCGCGCTGAGCGCCCAAGCGTGATCAAGTTTCCGGGGCGGCGCTCAAGGGAAGATCGAGACGGCACGCCCCAGGTGGCGGCGCGACGGCGCATACGCTACGCGCCGATCACGTTTTCGGAGGGTGAAGGGGTAAGGTATCTGCACTTTGGCACCGAGTGGGTGCAGGGTGCGATGCGTCTGGCGCGTCCCGACGAGATCGAACTGGAGTACGCGCAGCAGATGATGGCGTGGATGCTCTTCGTGCATGCCCCGCGCCATATTGTGCAACTTGGCCTGGGCGCGGCCGCCCTGACCAAGTTCTGCTATCGCCACTGTGCCCCGGCGCGGGTCACGGCGGTCGAACTCAATGAACAGGTCATCATCGCCGCGCGCGCCATGTTCCGCTTGCCCGAGGACGATGAACGGCTCGAGGTGCTGTGCGGCGATGCTTACGAATTTGTCTCCAATCCGGCGCGCCGCGAGAACTGCGATGTGCTTCAGCTCGATCTCTACGACGCCAGCGCACGCGGGCCGGTTCTGGATTCGCTGCAATTCTACGAACATTGTCGTGCCAGCCTGAAACCACCCGGGATGCTGACCCTGAACCTGTTTGGCGACCACCCGAGTTTTATGCACAACATGCGCAATCTTGGCGCCGCATTTGAAGGACGGGTGCTGGCCTTACCCGAAGTTCACGAGGGCAATCGCGTCGTACTGGCCTTCGTCGGGCCGCCGCTCGAGGTCAACTGGGCGCTGCTTTATGATCGAGCCAAGGTCATCGAAGCGACGAGCGGCATCAAGGCGACCGCCTGGGTATCGGCCATCAAAGCGAGTCTTGGCAAGCTGTCCGGCACAGCCCTGCGGATTTAGGGGACCCGACCACGGGATGCTAGGTAGGGCGCCCCGTAGCGCATATAATCGTCACAGCCCATCGCCTGTGAGCCATCTACTATGTCCTCTGCCTTTGCCACGACAGCCGCTGCCGAGTCGCGCGGCGAACGGCTAAGCGTCGCGCAGATCAGCCAGTGGCTGCGTAGTGATGGCGTGCTCGACGAGGATCAGTTGCGTGAAGTATTCGCCGCCAGTGGTCGCGCACCCGGAGCGCAGCACGTCGTGGCCACCGTGGGCGAGCTCAAACTCAAGTCGCAGCAGCCACCGCATCGCCTCGTCACTATCGAGTGGCTGTCGGAATATATTGCCGGTAAGGTTGGTTTGCCGTTCGTGCGCATCGATCCGCTACGCATCGATTTCACGCGGATTGCCGACCTGATGTCGGTCAGCTATGCCAATCGCTTTCGCATCCTGCCCATCGAGGTCAAGAGCAATGAGGTGACGATTGCCACCGGCGAGCCCTTCCTGACCGAGTGGATCGCCGAACTGGAGCGCCTGTTGCGCTGCAAAGTCGTGCGGGTGGTGGCGAACCCGGTGGATGTGCAGCGCTTCATCGCCGAATTCTTCAGCCTGGCCCGTTCGGTCAAGGGTGCTGCGGCCAAGGGCGGGGCGCTCTCCGAAAACAGCTTTGAGCAGCTCGTCGAGCTTGGCAACGTCAAGGCGGCTGGTCGTCAGTTCGATTCGAATGACGCCCACATCGTCCAGATCGTCGATTGGCTCTGGCAGTACGCATTTGATCAGCGCGCCTCCGATATTCACCTCGAACCACGTCGCGATCAGGCCGTCGTGCGCTTTCGCATCGATGGCGTGTTGCATCAGGTCTATCAGGTGCCGCCCGGCGTGATGGCCGCCATGACAAGCCGCATCAAGCTGCTCGGTCGCATGGACGTCGTCGAAAAACGCCGTCCCCAGGATGGCCGCATCAAGACGCGCACGATGGATGGGATGGAAGTCGAATTGCGGCTCTCGACGCTGCCGACAGCCTTTGGCGAGAAGCTGGTCATGCGCATCTTCGATCCTGAAGTCGTGGTGCGCGATCTCGGGGAGCTTGGCTTCTCGGACGAGGATGCGCGTCGCTGGAACGCGCTGACCGCCAAACCGCACGGCATCATCCTGGTCAGCGGTCCGACCGGATCAGGCAAGACGACAACGCTCTATTCGACCCTGAAGTCGCTGGCCACCGAGGAAGTCAATGTCTGCTCGATCGAGGATCCGATCGAGATGGTTGAGCCTGCGCTCAATCAGATGCAGGTCCAGTCGAATATCGATCTCAATTTTGCCGATGGAGTGCGCGCGCTGCTGCGCCAGGATCCGGACATCATCATGATCGGCGAAATACGTGACCGGGAGACCGCAGAGATGGCCGTTCAGGCGGCCCTTACCGGGCACCTGGTGTTCTCGACGGTCCATACCAACGATGCGCCTTCAGCGGTTACCCGATTGCTGGAGCTGGGTGTGCCGCCTTACCTGCTTAACGCGACTTTGCTGGGAATTCTCGCGCAACGCCTGGTACGTCTGCTGTGCCCGCATTGCAAGGCCAGCGGCGGCACGGTCGATGGCGATCTGTGGGCCGATCTGCTCGCGCCGTGGAAGAGCGACCGGCCGATCGAAGTCTACAAGCCCGTGGGCTGCATTGAGTGTCGCATGACCGGCTATCGCGGTCGTGCCGGCATTTACGAACTCCTGGAAGTCTCGACCGATATCAAGCGCCTGGTGGTCTCGGAGCCGAGCATCGATCCGATCCGCAACCAGGCCATCCGCGAGGGTATGCGCACCCTGCGCGTATCGGGCGCCATGAAAATTGCGGCCGGTGTGACAACGCTCGAGGAAGTTCTCAAGGTCGCGCCGCGTATTGATGGCTAGCGCGCACCCGGATGTGGGCAGCACCCAGCTGCGCTAGGGATTTGCGCCCGCCTGAGTGACCGGCCTGACGTGGTCATGCACAATACGCACGGTGTCTCCGTTCTGGTAGGGCCAGGCGTGGCCGGCGACAAAGCTGCGCTCGTGACCGTCGGCAAAACGCACCACGAGCTCAAAACGGGTCTTGCGGCGCGCCGCCTTCTCGACCTCATTGCCGGCTACGGCCCCGCCCACCGCCCCCAACAGAGTCATCGCCGTGCGGCCGTTCCCGCGCCCGAGGGTGCTTCCGATCAGCCCGCCCGCGAGACCACCCCCGACCGCGCCCAGACCCGTCCCTTCGCCTTCGGTGTGAATCTCGCGATTGGCAACGACCAGCGCGCAGCGGTCACACGCTGGCACTCCGACTGGGACGGGGGTCGTGACCTCAGGTGCGGCGGGTGCGGCGGGTGCGGCGGGTGCGGCGGGTGCAGCGGGTGCGGTGGGTGCGGCGGGTGCGGCGGGCGCAGCCGAGTCGCTTGGCGCGGGCGGCAGCGCAGTGCCAGTTTGCGCCGCTCCACCCGCATCGCTCGCGCTTGCGGTGCCGCTGGCGCTCCCCGCGGAACTCGCGTGAGGCTGGGTGTAGATGGACCACATGCCGACGCAGGCGGCCACAATCACGCCGACGATGGCCAATAGGGCCAGCGGATGGATGGACTGCCTCGTTGCACTCGCGGCAGTCTCTACGGGAGTCTCCATGGTGACCTCCGATGATCGCGAGCGCCGCGCCGTCCGTGCCCTACTTGGAAAGCACGCGCATCGAGCGCTCTAGTCCCTCGATGGTAATCGGGTACATTCGCTGGCGCATGATCTGCTGGATCAGGCTGACAGACTGGCGGTATTGCCAGAGTGCTTCAGGCTCGGGGTTGAGCCAGGCGAACTTCGGATACGCCTCGATCAGCCTTTGCAGCCAGATGACGCCCGCTTCCTCATTATTGTACTCGACGCTCCCGCCGGGTTGGAGAATCTCGTAGGGACTCATCGTCGCGTCGCCCACGAACACCAATTTGTAGTCTGGGGTGTACTTGCGCAGGATTTCGCTGGTCGGAAATCGCTCGGCATGGCGCCGCCGGTTGTTGCGCCACAAGAAGTCGTAGACGCAGTTGTGAAAGTAATAGAACTCGAGATGCTTGAACTCGCTTTTTGCGGCCGAAAACAATTCCTCGGTACGCGCGATGTGGTCGTCCATCGTACCGCCGACATCGAGCAGCATGAGCACCTTCACCTGATTCTTGCGCTCCGGAACCATCTTGATATCGAGCCAGCCGGCATTGCGCGCGGTCGAGCCGATCGTGTCCGGCAGGTCGAGCTCCAGATCCGCACCCTGGCGGGCGAACTTGCGCAAGCGGCGCAGCGCGATTTTGATATTGCGCGTACCCAGTTCGACGTTGTCGTCGTAGTCCCGGTAGGCGCGCGCCTCCCAGACCTTGACCCCGCTTCGGTTGCCCCCCGAAGGGCCGCCCATACGGATGCCCTCGGGATTGAATCCGCCATTGCCAAACGGTGATGTCCCGCCCGTGCCGATCCAGCGGTTGCCGCCTTCATGGCGCTCGGTCTGCTCCTTCAACAACTCTTCGAGGCGTTTCATGAGTGCATCCCAGCCGCCAAGCGACTCGACTACCGCCTTCTCTTCGGCGGTGAGCTCGCGTTCCATCATTTTCTTGAGCCAGTCGAGAGGAACATCCGGATGCGCCGCAAAGAGCGCCGTGACACCGTGAAAATAGGCACCAAACGCCTTGTCAAACTTGTCGAAATGCGCCTCGTCCTTGACCAGAGTAGTACGCGAGAGGAAGTAGAATTGTTCGATCGAGGGATCGATCACGTCCTTCTTGAGTGCTTCCATCAGGATCAGGAATTCCTTGATCGAGACCGGCACTTTGGCCGAGCGCAGCGTGAAGAAGAAATCGATCAGCATCACTGCCCCCCGAGCTTGTATTGCAGGTGGCGCCGAACGGTCGGCCATTCGGCAGCGATGATCGAAAACACCACGGTATCGCGCAGCGAGCCGTCGGCTGCAACCTGGTGGCTGCGCAACACGCCGTCCTGCTTGGCGCCCAGACGCGCGATCGCGGCGCGCGACTGGTGATTCATCCAGTGCGTGCGAAATTCAACGGCGATGCAATGCAAGGACTCGAAGGCGTAGCCGAGCAGCAGCAGCTTGCATTCGGTGTTCAGGGGGGTGCGTTGCACGCGCTGCGCATACCAGGTATGTCCGATCTCAAGGCGTCGATTGACCGCGTCAACGTTGAAGTAGCGCGTCGAGCCGACGATCGTACCCGTGGCATCGCGCACCGCGAAGGGCAGGGCGCCGGCCGCTTCGCGCATTTCGAGGGCGGTCTCGATATAGCGCCCGACGGTGTCCGGAGAAGGCACGCTGGTGTACCACAGGCGCCAGAGCTCGCCGTCGCCGGCCGCACTGGCAAGGGCACTGGCGTGTTCGCGCGCTAGAGGCTCAAGGGCAACGTGGGATCCCTTGAGCGAGAACGGTTCGATGAAACGGCTCATGGCCTAGCGGTTGTTGCGCGCCATGAAAATGAGGCGCTCGAATAAATGTACGTCCTGCTCGTTCTTCAAGAGGGCGCCATGCAGTGGCGGGATGACGACCTTCTGGTCCTTGCTGTGCAGGGCTTCGGGTGGAATGTCCTCGGCCAGCAAGAGCTTAAGCCAATCGAGCAGCTCGGAGGTGGACGGCTTTTTCTTTAAGCCCGTCACCTCGCGCATCTGAAAAAACGCGTCAAGCGCCGCAGCAAGCAACTCCTTCTTGAGACCCGGATAGTGGACGTCGACGATCTTGTGCATCGTCTCCTTGTCTGGGAAGCGGATGTAGTGGAAAAAACAGCGGCGCAGGAATGCGTCCGGCAGTTCCTTCTCGTTGTTGGAGGTAATGATCACCAGCGGTCGATGACGTGCGCGCACCAGTTCGTGGGTCTCGTACACGTAGAATTCCATGCGATCGAGTTCGCGCAACAGATCGTTAGGAAATTCGATGTCCGCCTTGTCGATCTCGTCGATCAGGAGCACGACCGGTACATCCGACTCAAAGGCCTGCCAGAGTACGCCGCGCACGATGTAGTTCTCGATCGACTTGACCCGTTCGTCGCCCAGCTGGGAGTCGCGCAGGCGTGACACGGCGTCGTACTCGTAGAGTCCCTGCTGGGCCTTGGTGGTCGACTTGATGTGCCACTGCAGCAGCGGCATGGCCAGTGCACCGGCGACCTCCTCGGCAAGCATGGTCTTTCCGGTGCCGGGCTCGCCCTTGATAAGCAGAGGGCGCTGCAAAGTCAGGGCGGCGTTGACCGCCAACTGCAGATCCTGGGTGGCGACGTATTGCTGGGAGCCTGTAAAGCGCATCTTATGTACCGGAGGAGGAGTTAAGGCTCCAGTATACGGTCGCTGCGCGCCATCGTGGGTTTACCAAAGAGGCCTCGCTACGCTACAATCCGGGGGTTTTTACGTGCCAGCGGCTGACAACTTGCCACAGCGGGCGCCGCGCGCTTCTCCCACGCTACTCGATCGATATGAACAGATTCTTTTCAGCAGGTGTCCTTTTCGTCGGACTGTGCCTGGCCAGCAGTGCCGGATGGGCGCAAAGCGCGGTTACCGGCAACGCCGAGAAGGGGCGCGACAAGGCACAAACCTGCGGGGGTTGCCACGGGCTACCCGAATACAAGACCGCCTTCCCGCTGGTCTACCGGGTTCCGAAGATCGGTGGCCAGAACGCTGCCTACATCGTCGCCGCGCTGCAGGAGTACCGCAAGGGCGATCGTACCCATCCGAGCATGCGCGCGCTGGCCTCGAGCCTGTCGGATCAGGACATGGCTGATATCGCCGCCTACTATTCGCAAGTGAAATAAACGGGGTCAGACGTTGGAACAATTCTCGAAGATTCTCGCTGCCGGCGTTCTCTCGTGCGCATTCGCTCCTCTCGCGCTGGCGAGCGGCAATGTAAACAATGGCAAGGCGCTCCTGGCACCCGATGGCAAGTTCGCCGTCTGCGCAAGCTGCCACGGAAAAGACTTCAACTCGCCAATCACTGACGCCTATCCAAAACTGGCGGGGCAGCATCCCGACTATCTCGCCCATGCCCTGCGCGCCTACAAGCGCAGCGCCAATCTGGCGGACGGCCGCAAGCACCCGGTCATGAACGGCATGGTGGCGCCGATGACTGAAGACGAGATGGACGACATCGCCGCCTACCTCGGTAGCCTGCCCGCCACCATCGAAACCCACAAGTAGCAGCGACGCCTTTGAGGCAGTCGGTCTAAGCGGCTGAACGACGCACACACTCTAGGTAGGCAGCCGCATCGGGCGGCGCGCCGTCCCGCTGCGACTTCCACAACATGGCGCCAAGGCACTCCATGATCCTGTGGTGCGCCTCATGAAGCGATCCCGCCTGGGCGGCGAGTGCTCCGGCGGCCGAGCGAATCCCGGGCGGCTGATCGATCGACACCTGTTCACTGATCGACAGGTGCATCGAGAGATGCAAGAAGGGGTTGGTTTGGCCGTGCTCCGGGGCGTAGTCCGCCTCAAGGGCGCGCTCCACTGCAGCCAATAGCGTGTGGTACTCCGGGTGCTCGCGCATCCACTCGAAGGCAATCGTCTCGAGCGGACTCAAGAGCAGGCCCGCGCTTCCCTTGCGCCAGGTTTCAATGAAGAACTCGCGCACCTCTGCGCGCGACGGATTGAACATTGCCATGGCTAGTCGGAACCGCCGGCGCGCTTGGGTTCAAAGCGACAGACGTGGGCCACGGGGCAGCGCCAGCAGGCCGGGTTGCGCGCCCGGCAGGTGTAGCGCCCCTCGAGGATCAACCAGTGGTGCGCGTCCTGCATGAACTGCGCGGGAATCACCCTCAGCAGCTCGTCTTCCACGCTGCGCACATCCTTGCCGGGTGCGAGCCCGGTACGGTTCGCGACCCGAAAGACGTGGGTGTCGACAGCCATGGTGGGCTCGCCGAATATCGTGTTCAGAATCACATTGGCGGTCTTGCGAC
>CAJCHO010000085.1 GCA_903970145.1 Mycobacteriaceae bacterium
GCGCCGGCCAGTCGGGATTGTGCTTGGCATGGGCGTGTCCGACCGCCATGATTTCGCCCAGTACCTCGGCAAGCAGACCTGTCTTGAACTGGTTGAAGGAGTCGCGGCGGCCGAGGAAATTCTGGTGCGCCCACGTATCCACGTAACCGTGGGCGGATACGCCGATGCGATAAGGATCACCTGAAGCCAGCGCCGCATCGAGCATCTGGTTAGCCAGAGAACTATCAGGCGTTGTCACCCACGGGTCGCGCCGTCCGTCAAGGCGCGCCGCACCCGGCGCGTTCATGTCGCCCGGGATGAAATGGAAAATCGGGTAAATCAGCGAGTCCTCATGCGGCCGCAGAATGTCCATGGTCTGCGAGATCCGGTTTTCATAGACTTGACCTTTCACGTCGGTGAGCCGCAAGGGGATGTGATTGTCGTCCACGCCCTGTGCAGAGTGGGCAATGGTGAGTGCATCGCGAGCAGAGAATCCTGCGCGCGCGGCAATCAGATAGGTCATGTAATAGTGAAACTCGATGTCCATGGTAAAGACCGCCCGAATTGCGCTCGCCTGGCGCCGGCGCGAGATTGTCCCACGGTCCTAGCACCACTTCCACATGCCTTCAGGCGCCGCCAGGCAATGTGCGCGCTGGCAACACGGTGTTGCCCTATCGGGCCTTAGACGGGTATTGTCTGGTCACTCACGTGGAGGTGGATATGCGGCGATTCCCGATTTTGGCTTGGCTCCTATGTCTCGCGGCGTTGGTGCCGACGCTCGCCCAGGCGCAATCTCCCAACGTGGCCTACACCGAGCGCGCCGTGCACCTGCGTGCCGGGCCGAGCCGTTACTATCCGGCGGTGACGGTTTTGCCCGCTGGCATGGCAGTAAATGTCTATGGCTGCGTGGCTGACTTCGGCTGGTGCGATGTGAGCGATCCTGCCGGCGTAAACCGCGGCTGGGTTCGGACTCGCCACCTGGATTACGTCTGGCAGGGCAATCGCATGCCGATCTTTGGCAATGGTGCAAATTTCGGCCTGCCTATAGTTACCTTCTCAATCGGCAGCTACTGGGGCAGCTACTACCGGCACCGTCCGTTCTACAGGGATCTACCAACCTGGCGCCAGCGGCCACCGAGTTGGAGGCCGCCGCCAGGACCTGGACATGCACCCCCGGCGGTACGTCCGCGCCCTCCTGTTCAACACCGGCCGCCACCCGGTCCGCCACCCGGAGCCCGACCCCCCGCCCCGGCGCCACGTCCGCGGCCTGGTGCAAGCAGACCTGCGGTTCAGCCTGCACCGCCAGCTGGAAGGCCCGGCGGTTCCGGTCCCCCGACGCGGCCGGCGCCCGGCCAGAGGCCGGGTCAACCTGACCGCGCTAATCGACCCAACGGGCCGGGCTAAGGACGACCCGGACTCGGGGGGCTGTACGCGCGGCCAGGCCATACAGCGGCTTGGCTACCAGCGGTTGATCGAGGGCGCGATGGAAATCAATCAAAGCGGCATCCTGGAGGCACTGCTCGCCATGACCGCGTTCGGCTGTGCGCAGGCAGCCGGACGCGCGCGGGCCCGGCTCGCACTGCTGGGATTTGCGACGCTTGGCGTTGCCGCTCTGGCCGGTGCACTCGAATATTCGGGCATGACGGCAGCGATCCCCGCGCACGACTGGACCACCCTGATGGCCAAGTGGCTTTGCCTTGCCCTGATCGGCGCGATCAGTCCCGTCGGCATTGTCATCGCGCTGGGCGCATTGCTGTGCTGGGCGTTTGCACCGGACTTGCCGGTCAGCGAAGTGATCTCGACGCTTGCGCTCGTTCAACTGATTTACGTTTCGCGACGTGCCCCGGTCCCAATCATCGCCAGTCTGGTGACAGGCTCAGTGCTGTTTTGTGTCGCGGGCTTAGCCATCGGTACTAGCGGCAGCCTTCTTGGAATGCTGCGCCGCGACCTGTACCATGCCTGCCTGACCATCGCCACGGTTTTGCTGGCCGCACCCTATTGGGACCCGCGAGCGCGCCTGGCAGCGGCGAGTCAGGTTTCTTGACCCATGCCGCCGGTCGCGGGGCTCGAGCAAAAGGGTTTGCCCAATGGTGCGCGTGGACTTGGACGGACAGGAGCAGAGCTGTCTGATCAGTGTCATCGGTCTCGTGCAGGGTGTCGGTTTTCGCTGGTTTGTGCTACAGAAGGCGCGCGCCCTAAAGCTTGACGGTTGGGTTCGCAATCTTGACGATGGCAGCGTCGAGGCACTTGCCGCGGGACCGAAGCTTGCTGTGGATCAGTTGCTGCATTGCCTGCGCGAAGGACCGGAGGGGAGTCGCGTCGACGCCGTAACGCTGCGTCCGGCGGAACTCGCCAGTAGCGCGCCACACCGGCCGTTTCGAATTATCTAGGTAGGAGCAATCGCATGAGCCGCCGCACCGAGCATCACCAAGCGCCAACAGGGTGCGTCGGCTGTCACGTCCAATCCTTCGTGTCCGTGAACATGATTCGTACAGCCCTTCCATCATGACCCCAGCGGACTGGGTCGCAGCCAGCGCCGTAGGCCTGGCACTGGCCATCGCAATACTGATGCTGGTAGCGCGCCAGCGCAATGGCGAAGTCGGATTTGCCACGATGGGTGCCGCTTATCTCTTCTGGGCCGCCCACGCGCTCGCCGCCCTGCTCAGCGTAGGCAGCATCGCGACACTGCTCGATGGGGCCGCCACTCTCGTGCTGTTTGTCGGTCTTTTGTCTTACCTGCGCGGACATGAGCGCCGCCTGGTACGTGACCTGTCGGAAATCGCAATCTGGTCTCTGGCGGGGGCCGCACTTGCCTTCCTGCTGCCGGAGCGGCTGGTTGCGCATATTGCCGTGATCGAGGCGCTGCTGTTCGCGCGCGTCGCCTGGCGCGTGGCGCGACTTGCACCGCGCAATGCCGCCATGGGCTACAAGACCCTGGCGCTGGCGCTGTTGCTGCAGACGGTCGTGCTACTGGCCTACATCGGACTCAAGCTTAGCGTCGCCCCGCAGCTCGGTGAAGTCGATCTGCTCGCCCTGCGCAGCATCGCGTGGCTTATTCTTGGCATGACGATCGTGAGTATTACCGGCAGTCGGGCCCGCGCTCGGTTACAGCAGGAACTTGATGCGCGGGTCAAAGCGGAGCGGGAGATCCAGCTGCTCGTCTATCGCGACGAGCTGACTGGTCTCGCCAGCCGTCACGCGGTACGCGAACATCTGACGCGCCTGGTCATAGAGGGCGCACCTTTCTCATTGCTGGCCATAAATCTGCGTGAGTTCCACCAGATAAATGCCGATTTTGGCCACGACGGCGGTAACCTGTTTCTGCATGCCTTCGCCGATCTCCTGACCGAGTGCCTTGATCCGGCATTCTTCATGGCGCGCTCTGGCGGCGACGAATTCCTGATCGTCGCGGTCGGCGAGAAGGCTTCGGTCGATCTCGAGAAGGCGGCGGCCGTCGTGCGCGAGCGCCTGCGGCGGCCGGTCCGCTTTGGCGAATGCGAGATCTATGTAGTTGTCGCTGCTGGCCAGGCCACTTTCCCCGAGCACGGTCAAAGTGTGGACGAACTGATCCGAAATCTGGGCATGGCGGTGCGCGACGCGACTGCGGCAGGAGGCAGCGTGCTACGCCAGTATCGCTCGCAGATGCAAAGCAGCCTGCACGAGCGCATGTGGATGGACCAGAACCTGCGTGCGGCCATCGCACAGGATGGATTTTTCCTGAACTACCAGCCCAAGGTCCGACTGCGCGATGGCGGCATCATCGGCGTCGAGGCCCTGATTCGCTGGGCTCACCCTGACCGGGGGCGGTTGGACCCGGCAACCTTCGTGAATCGTGCCGAAGCCAATGGCACGATAATTCTTCTGGGCCGCTGGGCGCTGGCCAAGGCGGCCAGTCAGGCGGAGCGCTGGAGTGCTGCCGGGCTACCCTTGCGTGTGGCGGTCAACATCAGTGCACGGCAGCTGAAGGACCCCGAGTTGTTCGCCCACCTTGCCGCGGCACAATCGGTGGCGCGCGGCCTGCTTGACCTCGAAGTGACCGAGAAGGTCTTGTGGAGCGACGAAGAGGCCGCTCTGCGCCTGATCGAGCATGTGCGTTCCCTGGGATATGGCGTGCACCTGGATGATTTCGGAACCGGGTACTCCTCGCTCTCACAAATCGCGCGCATGCCCCTCGATGCTGTCAAGATCGATCAATCGTTCATCCAGGCTTGCGCCCGCTCGGCGCGCGGCGCCGCGATCGTCAGTTCAATGGCCGCCGCTGCCAGAGCGCTTGGCAGAAGCGTCATTGCCGAAGGTGTCGAGAGCCAGGCGCAGGTGGACCTGTTGCGCGAAATCGGAGTGGAAGGGGCGCAGGGCTGGTTCTTCGCGCCGGGGCTCGACCCCGCTGAAGTACGTGCCAGCATGGTTGTTGAGGGCCCTCCACAAGCGGTCATAATTCGCCTGCGACCCCCGCAACAGGACCCGGCTGCACCCGATTCAATACAAAGACCTCCTGAAGGACTAAGCCAGATATGACCGAGCAATCGCGCGCAGCGCCCAATCCAGACGAGCCGTCGGAGAAACCGGTTCAGAAACTTGCACTGGGCGCCCTGACCCTGGGAGCGTTGGGCGTGGTTTTCGGGGATATCGGGACAAGCCCTCTGTACGCCCTGCAGACCGGGTTCACGACGCCCCACCACCCGGTTCCCGTTTCACCCGAAAACGTGCTCGGCCTGCTATCGCTGGTTTTCTGGGCGCTGATGCTGGTGGTGTCCCTTAAATATGTTGGTCTGGTCATGCGCGCCGACAACAAGGGGGAAGGCGGCATTGTTGCGATGATGGCGCTGGCGCTGCGCCAGCGGGCGCGGGGCTCACGCGGGCGGCGCACCATCATGTGGTTGGGAATTTTCGGCGCTGCGCTGTTCTATGGGGACGGCGTGATCACACCGGCGATCTCGGTTATTTCGGCCGTCGAAGGTCTGGAAGTGGCAACCCCGGCATTTAAACCCTTCATCGTACCTATCACCCTCGTGATACTGACGGTGTTCTTCTATTTCCAGCGCAAGGGTACGGCGACAATCGGTAGCCTGTTCGGCCCGATCATGATTCTCTGGTTCGTGACCATTGGCGCCTTGGGGATTGCCAGCATCGTCCACTACCCGGCCGTGCTGGCGGCACTCAATCCCCTGCACGCCTACGGCTTTCTGGTACGCGATCCGGTGATCGGCTTTTTCTCCTTTGGTACGGTCGTGCTGGTGCTTACCGGAGTGGAGGCGCTCTACGCGGATATGGGGCACTTCGGTCATCGGCCGATTTCGATCGCCTGGTTCGGTCTCGTGCTGCCCTCGCTATTTCTGTGCTATTTCGGGCAGGGGGCCCTGGTTCTGCAGGATCCGGCCACGATCAGCAATCCCTTCTACCTGCTTGCCCCGCAGTGGGCGGTCTACCCGCTCGTTATCCTGTCGACGATTGCCACCGTGATCGCGTCGCAGGCAGTCGTTTCGGGCGCTTACTCGATGACCCAGCAGGCGCTCCAATTGGGATATGCCCCGCGCATGAATATCGTGCACACCTCGGGGGCCCATGCGGGGCAGATCTACATCGAGGGGATCAACTGGGCTCTGTATCTATCGGTGGTTGCACTGGTTATCGGATTCCAGTCCTCGGACAATCTCGCTGCAGCCTATGGGATTGCCGTCACCGGAACCATGTTCATCACGAGCCTGCTGTGTTACATCGTGATGCGCGATCAGTGGCGCTGGTCGCAGCCGCTCGCGATACTGATCATGATGCCTTTGCTCGTGATTGATGCGACCCTATTTAGCTCCAACGCGACTAAATTCGCGGACGGCGGCTGGTTCCCAATCGCGCTCGCCATCGGGATTTTCACGCTCATGGTCACCTGGAAACAGGGACGCCAGCTCCTGCATCGCCAGATCGATTCCGAAGGTATTGAATTGGCGCCCTTCCTGGCCAGTCTCGGCCAGGGTGGTACTCAGCGCGTACCGGGTACGGCCGTGTTTCTGTCGGCCCATCTGGCCAACGTGCCGAGGCCGCTGCTCCACACCCTGAAGCACTTTCACGTGCTCCATGAGCGCAATGTTATCGTCAACGTACGCGTGCAGGACGTACCGCACGTGCGCCCGCATTCATCGGTCGAGATCGAGGAACTGGGTGGCAGTTTCTGGAGTGTGCGGGTGCGTTTTGGATTCATGGACAACATCGATGTACCAGCGGCCCTCGAACGTTGCGCTGCTCTTGGCTTGCCTTTCGAGATGATGGAGACGACCTTCTTTCTGGATCGCGAGAAGATTATTCCGCGCGTTGGCGGCACCATGCGACTGTGGCGCGAGCGCCTGTTCGTGACGATGTATCAGAACAGCGAGTCGGTCACGAGCTTTTTCCGCTTGCCGCCCAATCGAGTCATCGAGTTGGGCAGTCAAGTCTGCCTCTAAGTTGGGGTGCGCGCCACAGCGCTTTTACAGTTGATCTACGGCATTGCGGATCGGGCATACTGCACTGTTGTCTAGCCCCGATCCAGAGCAATGCGCAATCTGAGCGTCGTCGATAACGGTGTATTGCAGCGCCGCTTTACCCGCCTGTTGCGGGTGGGTCTGTTACTTCTGAGCGTCGTTGCCGCTCTCGCCGCCACGCTTGCCATCGAGTCCGACCGGGTCGAGACGACCGAGGCAGCGCGCCGCGCCGACACCGACCTGTCGAGTCTGTTGCGACTGCAGACCGATGCCCTGCTCGATCCTTCCTACTACAGCATGTTGGGCGTGGCCAAGGAGCTCTCCGACGCACCCGATGTGTCGGCCTTCATGGCGCGCCGCGCCACGCGCGCGCTTCAGACCGCCATGACCTATGACTCCGTGTCGAACTATCTGTTCGTGCGCGCCGGGGGCAGTCAGGTGGTGGTCGACGCATCGTGGCGCCGGACCAGCGAACTGGATCCGGTCGTTGCGCGTATGGAGGTCCCGACCGAATCGCGCAAGCCGCATCTGCTGGCGCCGATGGTGCTTGCCGGGGGCGGTGAATTCGTGCCGCTGGTGATTCTCGAAACCCGAACGGCCAACGGCGTCCCGGCCCTGATTGGTGCCCTGATCCCGGTCAATACCATACGCAATCGGGAATTCGCGCCGGGCTCGGTGCAAACGGCAAATCAGGCCCTCTATCTGAAGGATGGGGAGCTGTTGATGAGCAGCAGCGGCACACCGACGGGTTCCCGCGCCCCCTCCCCCGAGGCGATTACGGTGGCTGCCATTGCCACCGGCGCAGATTCCGGTGCCATCTCGGTGGCGCTCGCCGATGGTTCGGCGCGCACCGGCTTCTTCTTCAAGTCGACGCGTTATCCTTTCATTGCAGTGAGTAGCCGCGACAGCGCTAGCTACCTCGGCGCATGGCGGATTCGTACCTATTTCAAGCTCGGGGTGCTGGCCGTATTTCTTGCCATCCTGTTCGGTGGCGGTCGCATCCTTTTGAAAAACCTGGCCAAGGTGAACGCCAGCGAGACCGTATACCGGCGTCTGTTCGAAGATGTGGCGGACATCGTGCTGGTGTGCTCACGCAACGGCGAGATCGAGGCATTGAACGCTTCGGCTTGCATTTTTCTCGGTGCTGTGACCCCGAGTGAGGTCGTCGGACGCAGTATTTTCGAATTCATTCCACGAACCCGCGAACTGGGCAGTCACGGGCATTCGGACAACGCGTTCGGCCGTTTCGAGCGGGCGCTATCCGGCGAGCGCCTAAGCTTTGACCTGGTATTCGAGTCGCCCGTGACCAAGGAAACGGTTTACTGCGATACCCACCTTTCGGCCTTCGAGCACAACGAGCGCGAGCATCTGCTGGTGGTGATTCGCGACCGCTCGACCGAGCGACGCTACCTGAAACAGCAGGAGTATCTTGCCAACCACGATCCGCTGACTGGTCTGCTCAATCGCCTGAGCTTGATCCGCACGATTGATCGGCGCATCGAGGAATCGCCGGGCGCGCCGATGCAGCTGATCCTGCTCGATCTGATGCGGTTTCATGAAGTCAACGACACCTTCGGCCATCGCGCGGGCGACATGGTGCTCGAGACGACCGCACGCCGCGTGAGCATGCGCATGGAACAGGAGGGATGGATCCTGGCCCGCGCCGGTGGCGATGAGCTTGTTGCGATCTCCGGAGAAGGCATACATCTGGACCTGCGTTCAGCCTGTACTCTGCTTGCCGAGGTGATTGGCGAGAGCATTCTCGTCGGCGAGTCGCATATCGAATTGCGTGCCAAGATGGGCACAGCCTGCTATCCGGAGGACGCGCTCGACGCCAGCCATCTGTTGCGCTGCGCGGACATCGCCGTCGCGCATGCGAAGACCCTGATCGCCGCCACCGTTCCCTATCACAAGGAGATCGACCGGGCGCCGGGGCGCGATCTGAAGTTACGGGGCGACCTTTCGATTGCGCTGCGTGAGGGGCACCTCACCCTGGCGTTTCAACCCAAGATCCATCTCGAAGACCGCGAAGTGACCGGAGTCGAGGCGCTGCTGCGCTGGGACCACCCCAAGCTTGGCTGGATTGCGCCAGCCGAATTTGTGCCGCTTATAGAGTCGACTGAACTGATCTACCCCCTTACGGCCTGGGTGCTGGGCGAGGCGGTCGAGCAGATCCGTGTCTGGCAGATGCAGGGGCGCGACCTGTCGATTGCGGTCAATATCAGCGCCAATAACCTGCAGGATCCGGACTTCAGCGAGTACGTGAAGGATCTGCTGCGGCGTAAGGGTGTCAGTCCGCGGCTACTCGAGCTCGAAGTAACCGAGGCGCCCTGGTCAAGAATCCCGAGGTGGCCTTGCGCCGCCTCAATGACCTGCGTGCAGCGGGCATCGTGCTCACCCTCGACGACTTTGGCATCGGTTTTTCGAGCCTGTCCTATGTGAAGCAGTTTCCCTTTAACTGCATCAAGATTGATCGCAGTTTCGTCGCCGCCATGCTCGACAGTCCGCGCGATCGCCAGGTCGCTCAATCGACCATCGCGCTTGGCCGCAACCTCGGCCTAACGACGATAGCTGAGGGGGTTGAAGACGAAGCGACTGCCTCCGCCTTGATGGCCCTTGAGTGCGATGTCGGACAGGGACACCTTTTCGCACCACCCATGTTGCTTGACGAATTCAACATCTGGTGGGATCGCTACAGCTCCAAGCAGCAGGCCGCGAGAGCAGCCGGGAAGATTGGGCATTAGCGTTATAAAACAATTATTTACAATGTTTAATTAATGTATTTTCTGCATAGGGATTCGATGCTCCATCGCTCCCAGCAAGGCCGGCGTGGCAGCCGTCGCGCTTGTCGAGAGTGCAACTACTGTGCCTCGTCGCGGCGCATTTGCGGGCAAATGACTGCGCAAGCCTTGAGTTTGGCGCTAGCCTGTCGATAGCTCTCTAGTAGCCGAATCCAGCCAGGATTTGGCGCTCCAGATGCGTCAGGCGGGACCGACCCGCGAGAAACCGGGATGTTCACCGCCACCGAGATCATCAATAGCGGGCTCGACGAGGGTAGCTCTGAAGCGATTTTTCTGGCGCGTCAGCCAATTCTGGATGGCGACAAGCGCCTGGTAGCCTACGAACTGCTGTTTCGTTCGGCCAAGGCGAGTGCCTACGACGGCCTTGACGGGATGCGGGCGACGGCCGATGTCATGCGCAGTGCCTTCAACATGGGCATCGAGCGTGTCCTTGGACCCTACGACGGGTTCATCAACTGCGATACCGAGTTCCTGCTCTCCGATCTCGTCGAGGCGCTGCCGGCGAAGGTCATCGTGCTCGAAATTCTGGAAACAGTAAAACCGGATGCGCTCATCCTCGAGCGAATCCGTTACTTGCGCGGGCTTGGCTACCGCATCGCGCTGGACGACTATGTCGAGCACAGCGCTAAATTCGAGCCGATGATTGATCAGGCTGATATCGTCAAGGTCGACATTGCCCAGGTCCCGAGTTCGCAATTGGCGACCCTGGTCGACAAATTGCGCCGTCCCGGTCTGCGCCTGTTGGCAGAGAAGGTTGAGACTCCGGACGAATTTGCCCGGACCCACGCGCTGGGCTTTGATCTCTACCAGGGTTATCACTTCGCCCACCCCGAGCGCATCGAGACGCGCAAACCGCGCACTCCCGAACAGGCGCGCATGCTCCGGCTGGTCAAGCTTTTGCACGCAGACGCCGAGAGCGACAAGATCCTCGACGAACTAAAACGCAGTCCGAGCCTCTCGCTGGGTCTGCTGCGGGCGGCCAACTCGAGCGCGCTTGCCGGACATCAGCGGGTAAGTTCACTCTCGGGCGCGCTCTATGCGATCGGGCGCCAGCAGCTGTTTCGCCTGATCCAGACGATGCTGTTTTCGAGCGAGCGCTTTACCAGCGCCTCGCAAAATCCGCTGCTGCAGATGGCGGTCGCGCGCGGCAAGCTTATCGAGGACCTGGTAGCGGCCGACGTCGATGCCACTTTCGAAGAGCAGGACGCGGCCTTCCTGGTTGGCATGCTCTCTTTGATTCACCTCGTGATCGGGGTACCGATTCTGCAGGTGGTCGACGAACTCGCCTTGCCGGATCCCCTGCGAGGCGCACTGCTCGAGCGCAGCGGGCGCCTGGGAATCCTCTTGCGCCTGATTGATCGAATCGAGCACTGTGATGATGCGGCGGTGCAACAATTGCTGGGCCAGCTACCGACCCTTGCCGGACAGGATCTCGTGCACCTGCAACTAGGTGCATATGCTTGGGCGCGCGATGCTGGAATATGTGACGAGCGTGCTTAAGCGGTGCCAAACTAGGACGCTGGATTGGCCAGCGTCGGGCGGGAGTCGATAGCGATGACCGCTGAAATGGAAAGCTCAATGTGAATCCGAGCATCGAGTCGCGCCTGCGCCATTGCGAGACCCTGCCGAGCCTGCCGGCGGTCGCGGTGCGCGTCATTGCTCTGGCCAACGACCCGACGACCCAGATCGGCCAGATCGCTGATGCGGTCGCGCTTGATCCTGGCCTCGCGGTAAAGATCCTCAAGGTAGCCAATTCGCCGGTCTTCGCCTCGCGGCGCCGCGCAGAAAACATTCGGCAGGCAATCAGCCTGCTGGGCACGCACGGTGCGATCAGTATTGCCCTGTCGTTTTCCCTGGTGGGTAGCCTGTCGCGCCACGCCGACAAGAGCGGCGCCGACGCCGCGCGCTATCTGCGCCGCTCGGTGCTGGCCGCAATTGCGGCACGCCAGCTTGGTGAAAGCCTGCGTCTGGAACGTCTGGATGACCTCTTCCTGGCTGCCCTGCTCCAGGACATCGGCATTCTTGCGCTTAACAGCGTGCTCGGTGAGGAGTACGCGGCACTCATGTCCAGTGCCGGGAGCGACCACGACGCGCTCTTGATGGCCGAGCGCAGCAAACTCGGTGTCGGCCACGATGAAGTCGGTGCCTGGCTGCTCGAACGCTGGCACATGCCCGACCACCTGGTGCGTGCCGTACTGCTGGCCCATGCGGCACTGTCAGACACGGCGCCCGTGCTGGCGCGTTGCGTTGCGGTCTCTGGCTATATCGCCGATTTGTGCCTGCGCGGCACTGGGGTCACTTCCGCGTACATGATTGCCGAGCAGATCGGCATCGACCCTGCGCTCATCGAGCAGACTCTGCACAGCATCGCCGGCATGATCATGGAGTTAAGCGACCTGTTCGACGTTGACATCATGAATCCCGACGAGGCCCAGGCGGTCCTAAATCATGCACGGGAGCTGCAGGCGATCTACGAGCTCAATAAGACGCGCGAGCTCGAGGACCGCTCGCAACGCGATTCGCTCACCGGCGCCTACAACCGGGGCTTTTTCGACGAGACGCTGCGCCGCGAGTTCGATATCGCGATACGGCGCAAATGGCCGCTCAGTGTGGCGCTCATCGATCTGGATCATTTCAAGGACATCAACGATACCTACGGCCATCCGGCGGGGGATTCGATGCTGGTCGCAACCGCGCGGGCGCTCGCTGCGCAGTTGCGGCAAAGCGATGCCGTGGCACGTTACGGCGGTGAAGAGTTCGCGATGATCCTGCCCGATACCGGTCAAACCCAGGCCCTGCAGATCCTCGAGCGTCTCAAGGAGGCGATCGCCACGATCCGCTGCCGCGAAGAAAGCGGCGCCGAGATTACCGTCACCGCATCAATTGGTGTGTCGACTTTCAGCGAAGGCAATCCGGATTGCCTGGCACCGAGTGAACTGATCAAGGCCGCCGACCGCGCCCTCTACGTCGCCAAGCGCGCCGGACGCAATCGCGTCGCGACCGACGAATCGCGCGAGCAAGTAGCCTGATGTGCCGGCTGCAGGTGCCATGGCACCCCTATTGTCGCGGTCCTGCCAGTAGCTGCGCTAGCGGCCGTCGCACGCGGCTTGGAAATGCGGGGTGTTACCCGCGTTAATTTGCGGATTCGCGACCAGCGGAACGCTTTATCTTGCCACTTGGCCGTCCAGCCGGCCTTTGTACTGAAAATCCATCATGACCGAGTCCCCCGAATCAGGCAGCCAAATCAGCGTTACCGCCATTGCACGCGAGGCGATCCGCGAACTCGCCAATAACAAGCTGCCCGCCACCCCGACCAACTACGCGCAGGCCTATAACCGGATTGCCAGCGGCAATTCCTCGATGAGCGCGACCGGAACGGCCTATGACGGCCTCGAGGGTCTGGTTGCCCAGCTCTCCAACCGCGGGTTGGCCGGTCGCCTGCGCGATGCCTTGCGCACCGACGACTGGCGCCAGATCGCCGATATCCTTGGCACCGCGCTGGAAGAAAACACCGGACAAAAAAGTATCGAGCAGCGCTCCTCGGGTGCGGTCGCCGCCCTGATTGGCCGCCTGACCACGCAGCTGAACCAGAATCACGCAGGCATTACCCTCACCCGCAAGCGCGATGGCTTGAAGCGTGCCCTGGTGCCGCGCAACGAAGGTGTCGAGGACTTGCTGCAACGCCTTACTCGACTGATTGAGTCCTGGGCCAACGCCTCCAACGTCATGCCGGACGAGGCAGGCGACGGCGTATCCGAGACCCAAGGCGAGGCCACCAGCGCGTCACGAGCCGCTGCGGCCGCATCAGGCCAGGCGCACAGCGAAACCGAGATTGCCCGCAGCCGCCGAGTGGCCCTGGCGGTCACCGACCCCATTGCCGGGCGCATGCGCGGCCTGTTGCAGCTGCTCCTTGAAAATATTGCCGAACTAACGCCCGAAGCCGCTCTCCTGGGCAATCAGGTCGAGCAGATCACGCGCGTGCTTGGTGATCCCTTGACGGACCAGAAGCTTGATGAGGCTGAACGCACCCTGCGTTCGCTGATCATCCGCCAGGGGACCATCAAGCATGGAATCGAGGAAGCCAAGACCGCAGCCAAGGAACTGGTTGGCAGCCTGATGGATCGGCTGACTACTCTGTCGGCTTCGGCCGGCAACTACTCCGGCAAGATCAATGATGTCGCCGAACGCATTGCCAAAGCGGACAATCTGACCCAACTCTCGCAGCTGGTCACGACGCTACTCGCCGATACGCGCCTGATGTCGTCGGATATGATGCGCGCGCGCGAGGATCTCGATGCCGCGCGCGCCAAGACGCGGGTTCTTGAAGAGCGCATGCTCAATCTCGAGGCGGACCTGGCGCGCGCCAGTGCACTTGTGCGCATCGACCCGCTCACCGAGGCGCTGAATCGGCGCGGCTTCGAGGAAGTCTATGCACAGGAACTCTCGCGTGCGATGCGCGGCAATGATGAGCTAAAGCTGTGCGTCGCGCTGCTCGATCTGGACAATTTCAAGCGCATCAATGACAGCTATGGCCACCTCGCAGGGGACGACGCCCTGCGCCATCTGATCGCGGTGATGCAGGAAATCACCCGTCCGACCGATTCCGTGGGCCGCTACGGCGGCGAGGAGTTTGTCGTGCTATTTCCCGATACCCCGGTCGACGAGGCGGTCAGCGCCATGGTCCGGGTGCAGCGCGAACTGACCCGTCGTGTCTTTTTGCAGGACAACAGTCGCATCCTGATTACCTTTTCGTGCGGGGTAACGAAGATTGGACGCGCGGAGGATCTTGAGCAGGCGCTCGGACGCGCGGATAAGGCCTTGAACGAGGCAAAAACCACCGGCAAGAACAAGGTGGTGGTCGCGGCCTGAGAAGCGACCGAAACCGTGAACCTATTACCCCATTAACTGATGTATCGACTGCAATGCAAAGAACTTTAGGCCACTTGTCGAGGCAAAAAAAAAGGACCCATTCAGGCCCTATGTGTTCTTCGGAACATTTGCCGAGAACTTGAGCGCCCTCTCGTAACTCTTTCATCATTCAACACAATTTATCGTTTAATAGGCTCAATATTTCCCACGTGTCTCCGATGACCACAGCATCACCGGTTGCTTTCCACATGAAGAGCCGGGGTTCCCGGCGAGGTCGCCGGCATCTACTGTCAGTTCAAGGAGAGCTTCTATGTCATTAGTCATTAACACCAACATCGCGTCCCTCGAAGCACAGAACAATCTGAGCTCGAGTTCGACGTCACTGGACACCGCTGTCGAGCGCCTGTCCTCAGGTCTGCGTCTTAACAGCGCAGCCGACGATGCGGCCGGTTACGCAATTGCCGATGCCTTCACCGCGCAGATCAACGGCGCCAATCAGGCCATCTCCAATTCGAACAACGGCATCTCGCTGGCACAAACGGCGGAAGGCTCGCTGAGCGCCATTACCGCCGACCTGCAAAGCATTCGCACGCTCGCGGTCGAATCGGCCAACGGTACCAACGACGCGCAAGACCAGGCTGACCTGAATACCCAGGCGCAAGCGCTGATCTCTGAAATCGACCGGCAGGCCAATGTAGCCAGTTTTAACGGCGTGTCGCTGTTCAATGGATCGAACAACGGTATTACCTTCCAGGTTGGTGGCAACACCACGGCCAATGACTCCATCACCGTCGCTGGTTTCCAGAACCTGACCACGACCGGCACTGGAGCTACCCTTGGCGCTGTCTCGACTTCGACGCTGGCCAGCACCGCTGCCTACCAGACCCTGATCACCGGCGCAGCGACTGCTGTCGCGGCGGGCACGATCACCATCAACGGTGTCGACATCGGCGCGCTTGGCGCGACGACCACTGCTTCCCAGCGCGTTGGCGACTTTATCAATGCAGTCAACGCAGCGGCAGGCCAGGACGGTAATGTGACCGCCTCGCTGGATACCACGACCGGTATCGTGACCCTGTCCGGTCCGGCATCGTTCACTGTGGTCGGAGCCACCGCAGCGAGCGTCGGAATCGCCGCCGCAGCCTCGCCGGCCGCGACCGTGACGACCGCCAACTACGGTGCCATCGATATCAGCACGACCTCGGGCGCATTGAACGCCATCAATTCGGTCGACGCTGCGCTGAACACGATCGACACCTTCAACGCGACCCTCGGTGCGACGCAAAATCGCTTCACCAACGTCGTCAACAGCCTGACCACCACTGCGCAAAACCTGACTTCGGCGCGCAGTACCATCCAGGACACCGACTACGCGGCTGAAACGGCTGACTTCACGCAAGACAACATTCTTCAGCAGGCTGGTACGGCAGTTCTGGCGCAAGCCAACTCCCTGCCCAAGAATGTGCTGACGCTGTTGCAGAACCTGTAAGAAAAACCGCCCGGGACCGTCACAAGCGGTTCCGGGCGTCGCTACGTGCTAGCGTAGCGCCTTAGGAAGCTTGGATATGACGGTTCAACTGACGCCTGTAGTGGCTGCTGGCCTCACCCCCGTGGAGAGTCGCCAGGCGCTGGGCATTGGGAGCGCGCAGGCGGACCTGGAGTCTGCTGGCACGCCGCAGACGCTCAGCGCCGCCAGCAGTGCGTCCGCTGGCTCGGCTGGCCCCGCCGCAGCGCCGGCACCGCACCAGGCACCGGTCGCGGAACCCTTCGTTGGAGGCGCACTCCAAGTCAAGGTAGACCCGAGTACCAGTCAGGTCGTAATCCAGATCATCGACGGTACTACCAAGGAAGTTATCCAGAAGATCCCGGCCGACGATCTCATCGAGATCGCCCAGGGCCAGAATCAGACTCAGGGCTTCCTGATCAACGAGAAGGCGTAGGGACCATGACGACCACGACACCCGTCAGCAATGATCAGGCACCGGTCCAGCTGCTTGGACTGGGGACGAGTCTGGACGTCAACAGCATCGAAACCGAGCTGAGCTCGATCGACCAGATCCCGCTGACGCTGCTGCAAAACAAGGTTACTTCCTATCAAAGCGAAGTGTCGGCCTACGGGCAGCTCAGTAGCGCCCTGTCGACCTTCCAGAGTTCTCTGGCCAGTCTGCAAAGCGGCAGCGCCTTCCAGACCGAGGCGGTCAACGTGGGTGATAGTAGCGTCGCCTCGGCCACCCTGAATGCCGCGGGCAGCGGGCCGCAGGCGACCGTTGGCACCCACAGCCTTGCGGTGAGCCAGCTGGCGCAGACCCAGGTCACTGCCAGCGGTGATTTCGCCAATACCAGTGCGACCGTCGGTACCGGAACGATCACGATCCAGTTGGGTACCTTCAGTGGCACCGACAATTCGACCTTCACGGCCAGCACCAGCGCCGCGCCAACGACGATCACCATCGATTCCAACAGCTCCTCGCTGCAGGGCATCGTCACGGCGATCAATTCCGCCAACGCCGGCGTGACCGCCTCGATCGTCAACGACGGCACCGGTTCGCGCCTGGTCCTCTCGAGCAGCACCACCGGTTCGGCCAATGGCTTCGAAGTCACCGTAAATGACAGCGACGGCAACAATACCGATGACAGCGGGCTGTCGTCGATCGCCTACGACCCGACCGCGTCAGGGGGCACGCCCCAGACTACTCTGCTGCAGTCAGCACAGAACGCCAACTTGACGCTTGACGGCATCGCGATCACGAGTGCGACCAACTCGGTCGACAATGCCCTGCAGGGCGTGTCATTGAACCTCACCGGCACGACGACGAGCCCGACCACACTCTCGGTTACCTCGAACACCAGTACGGCGGCCAATGCCGTCTCGGGATTCGTTACGCAATACAATGCCTTCCAGGCGACCCTGCAGGCATTGACGCTCAATCAGCCCAATGGCACCAACAACGGAGTTCTCGCTGCCGACCCGACCGCTACCCTGATTGGCAACGATCTACAGAATATCGTCGAGTCGCTCGTCAATACGGGCGACCCCTCGATCCAGACCCTGGGCGATATCGGCATCACGATTGGTACCAATGGCACGCTGTCGCTCAACTCGGCCACGCTTGATAACGCGCTCGCAAGCGACCCGACTGCGGTCTCGAATCTGTTTGCCGCGAGCGGCAGCTCCACTGACAGCCTGATCTCCTATGACAGTGCGAGTTCGAGCACGCAGCCCGGCAACTACGCGCTGAACATAAGCAGCCTCGCTACCCAGGCGACCCTGGCCGGCTCCGGCGCTGCGAACCTGACTATCACGACCGGCACCAACGACACTTTTGATGCAACCATCGACGGCATCACGGCCGAAGTCACGGTTCCTGCTGGAACCTATACCGCGACAAGCCTCGCTGCTGCCGTGCAGACCGCGATCAACTCGACGCCCGCCTTCACGGCCGCCGGCATCAGCGTCAACGTCACCCAGGCCAATGGCGTACTGAGTCTTACCAGCAACACCTATGGCAGCACCTCGACCATATCGGTCGATAGCGGCGCGGGTTCCCAGGGTCTGTTTGGCACGACTCCGACGTCCAGCGCTGGCACCGACGTCGCAGGTACGCTCGGCGGGCAGGCTTTTGTTGGCAGCGGCCAGAACATCACCGGTGCGGCCAACACCCCTGCTGCGGGACTGGCATTGACCGTCGACGGTGGTACCACCGGCGCTCGCGGCACGGTCAGCTACTCGCTCGGGATTGCAGCCCAGCTCAACAATACGATCACCCAAGATCTGGATCCGACCAATGGCGTGATCGCTGCGGCGACCAACAGCCTGAATTCCCAGATCACCAACGTCCAGAGCCAGGAAACCGCAATCCAGGCCAACATTACCGTCGAAGAGCAGACCATGCAGGCGGAATTTACAGCTATGACGGAATTGGTCGATAGTCTCAATAACACCAGTTCGTTCCTCACGCAGGAGTTCGGAACCGGGTCGTCGAGCAGCAGTAGCAGCTCAAGCAGCAATTCGACGTCCAGTAATCCGGGCACGCTGTCGACGGGCTCAAGCAGCAGCTGATCACGTTCATACCGAGACCAACCAGGAGCACCGCCATCATGCTTGCCACGTATCCAAATCCGGTGAAGGCCTACGCCGACGTTGCCGTGGCTACTTCGGTCAGTTCGGCGAGTCCGCTGGAATTGGTGCTGCTGCTCTATCAGGGGGCCCTGCAGTCGCTCGTCAATGCCAAGGGACGAATCCGCGCCGGCGACAAGGCGGGCAAGGCAAAAAGCCTGCACAAGGCAGTCGAGATCATCAATTCGGGACTCTATGCCAGTCTTGATCCGGTAATGGGTGGGGAACTCGCGAAAAACCTCAAGGATCTCTACGAGTATATGGGGCGCCAACTGCTGCTCGCCAATGCCAATGACGACATCGCGCGTATCGACGAGGTCCACGCCCTGCTCACTACCCTCTATGGCGCCTGGAAGAGCCTGACCGAGCGTCCTGAAGTCGTAAGAATCGTAAACCAACAATCGCCGAGGAGCATGGTTGCATGAGTTCCGATCAGCAACGTGAAGCACGTGTTATCGAGTGCTACGAAGAGTTGTCGCAGACCAGCAGGGAAATGCTGGAAGCTGCGCGCCGTGCGGAGTGGCAGGCGGTCATGTCCGGCCAGAAGCGCTGCGAAAAGTTTATCGCCGAACTCAAAGAGCTCGGTGATCTGCGTCCGACCGATCCCAAGCGCCGCGAGCGCAAGGTTGAGCTGATTCGCACCGTTCTTGCAGACGATGCCCAGATCCGTGCCCTGGCCGAGCCCCGCCTTGAGCGGATCAGTCAAATGCTGGCGGGCTCGCGTTCGGCGCACAAGGCCGTTCGCACCTACGGGGCTATGCAGCGCTACTAGCGCGCTATAACCATGGTTCCCGCCGTCGCAAACCAGACCAGCGCGCCCCGTCCGTGGATCTGGGGCGCGCCTGTCGGTGAGACGGTGCCGATCATTTCGATCCCGCCCGCCCCGCCCTATAGCGAAATTCGCGACCGCCGCGCGCCGCGCCGCGACCCTGAGCGCGCGCCTCGCGCCGAGCCGCCCCAGCCCAGTATCGATACTCCACCGGAAGCCGGCCACATCGACGAGTACGCGCGCTAATATTGAGGCTCTAGCGCAAGGCGCGCCATGGCCTCACTACCCCCAATCTCGCAAGCGCTCGACGCGGCACTTTTAAGTGAGCTTGAGAGCAATTCGATCGCGATCCCGCAAGGGGCGGTTGCGAGCGGCCCGACTGCGGGCAATGCCAATCCACCAGCTGCCAGTGCGACCACCAGCTCACTTGAAGTCGGGCGGATCGTACTCGCCGAGGTGGTACAGCCGCTAGGCGACTCGCGCGCGCTTGTTGCGGTCAATGGCCAGCCGATCGATCTGAGCGTGCCCGAGCAGGTCACAAGCGGTCAGACGCTGCGACTGCAAGTGCTGCAAACCAGCCCCTCGCTGGAGTTCCACCTCTTAGGCGACGGTACCGATGAGGCCCCAAGCAGTGCCTCGAGCGTCACCTTAAGCTCGGGCGCCTTGCTGCGCCAGGTTTTGAGTGGAGCTCCCCAGAGCCAGGGCGCGCCACGCCAGGTGCTCCCGCTTATCGATGATGCTTCCCCCCGCAACAACGGGGATCTGGGCGCCCACATAGCGCTCGCCTTGCAACGCCTGCTCGGAGGGGCGGCTGCCTCAAGTAAGGACGATGTGCCTCTCCCGGGCTCGCCCGGCGAGGCCGGCAGCGCCGTCGCGTCGGCAGACACACAGTCGGCAGACACACAGTCGGCAGACACGCAGTCGGCGGGCGCGGCGTCGCAGACCGCTCAATCTGCGGCACCTGCCAGCACATCTACAACCCAAGGCGTGGCAGTGAACGGCAATGCTCCAGGTAGGCCAGCCAGCGGCTCGGCAAGCGCGAGCACACTTGTGGCCAGCGAGGCCGCAGGCCCCGGGCTCTCGGCCACCCTGGTATCTGTCCAGTCGCCTGCGGGGGCGCCTGCCGGCGCGGCGCCAAGCGAGGCGGGTGCTGCGGGCAATCCAGGCGCGCCGCCCGCAGCGC
>CAJCHO010000086.1 GCA_903970145.1 Mycobacteriaceae bacterium
CTCGGCCGCATTCTCGAAATTACGGCCCTGGCCGGCGAGGATGGCACCGATCCGCTCCAGCATCAGCGCGCCGACGCCGGCGACGAACTCGCCGTATTCGACCTGCTCGCTCAGCGCCTTGACGTGCTGGGCGGCCAGGCGCTGGGCTGTATTGACCTGCCGATCGCCGGCATCCTCGGGCGCGCGCACTCCACTGCGCACATCCGCACGAGCGGCGCGTCTCTGGCGCGGGCTTTTCGGGAGCGGCAGCGATGGCGGCGGAGGCGCCCGGGGCGGCTGTTCTGGGGGCTCATCAGGCTGCGCGCACATCCCCTCCATGGCGCGCTCCGTCGTCTCCGTCAGCCCGAAATTCTCCCAAAGATCATTGAAATCCTTGGGTGATTTTTTCTCGCCATCTGGCGGCGATTGATCGGACGACGGCGCCGCCGGAGGTTCGGTCGGCGCCGATTCTTCGACTGCGCACATCAGCGCATCAGGTGCGCACAGCGCCTCGTCATTGAGCTCGCGATCGGCGATGCCTTCGGTGACGAGCGCAGTGGTGATCGCCACAATGTCGCGGGTCCATCCCTCGCGGGCGATCTTCCTGCGGACCAGATTGTCCGACTTGATCCCGTGGCGGCGGGCGAGCTCGCGGATGGGGAGGGTGGTGTTCTCGTAATCCTGGCGCACCACGGCCCAGTCGATGCCCGGCACCGGACGTGGCACACCCTTCGGCTTGCCAGCCCCTTTACGCGCTGGCGGCGCGCGCTCCTTCACCTTTGCCATACGGCCAGCGGTAGGGCGTCATGGTTGCCTGTGCGCAGGCGATTGGGGTGCGCACATCAGAACGCATTGTACGGGCACTCGAACTCGCATTCCTCGCTGCCGGCCTTCGAGCAGTGCCGCGACAAGCGCCCGTTGCTCCATCGGCCGCATTCCTCGCCGGGCCAGGGATCAAGATCGTCGAGTGCGCCGAAGTCCGGCCCAGGATCGGCGCTGAGGGCTTCCATCTTCGCAGCGTCGGCGTCGAGTTCGGGGCTGCCGTGGGCGCGCTTCACTGCGCTATTTCCACGGCATGAGTGATGTGCCAGCGTCCATCCGCCTTCGGCTCACATTCCTTCAAAATCCACGGGACGATAGCGCCAACCCAATCCATCACGTCGCACCAGCCAGTGCCGTTGCCAAGCGCGTTCACGTCGAAAATTCCGACATTGAGAGGATCGCGGCTATTCACGCCAACCCAATGCGTATGCCTGTAGCGCGCACGGACGGGCACGCCGGTTTTCATCCATGGCCCTTCCCACTGGATGCGAGCAAGGCCATACGCTGGCCAGTTTTCGCGTCCCAGGTCACCGCCGCGAAATGAGAATTGCACACCGAGAGAACGCAGCGCTGCCCACATTAGGGTCGGGTTTGTGTATCGCTTTGCCTCAAAGTTCCCCATGTGCGGACGGACAGTATCAAGCGACACGCCGACCACCGCCGCGAGTGCAGCGGGTCCGCAGTTGCAGCCCCACTCATCCCAGGCTCGCTCGGCGTCCTGAGCTGTGATCTTTAGACGCGTAACAGTGTCTTGGTCGCTCATGGTGCCTGTGACGCTGATCGAAGCCATCAGAGCGGCGCGCGCCAGTCGCACATGATCAGGAACTCCTGGCGGGTCATACCGAGCGCCTGGCAGCAGTGCGGCGACGAGAGAACGCCGGCCCGGTAAAGCTGCGCGATCATCGTATGGGCGCGCTTCAGTTCCTCGTACATCTGGACGAGGCGGTCTTCGAGCTGGTGCGCCTGGTCGCGCCAGGTCTGCGGCCAAAGCGGCCCGCAGCCGTTCGGGCATGGTTCTGTTCGGTTGTCGCCCGCCCCAGCCGTGCCGGTTTTGACATAGAGGGTGATGCGATTCAGCACGAAGCCGCACTTGGCGCAGCGCATCATGCCGGGCACGATTTCCGGATTGGGCGGCGGCGCGTCGGCGGCGATCTCGGTGCTCATGGAGTCGTTCCGACGTCTTCGAAAAGCACGATCTTACGCAGGCCGAGCACGAGAGCGATCCCAGGCGAGAGCGTGTTGCGCCCTCGCAGGACGTTGTTGAGCCATTTTCGACTTATTCCGTGCTGTCGCGCGAATAGGTATTGGCCGCCAGCGTCGCGACAGGCGTCAGCCAAGCGCTGTATGGCCTGCTCCTGCGTCAGCCTATCCATCGGGCAGCTCGACTTTCGTGCCAACGCGATCAGGCAGCGGCGTGAGCATCTGCACGATTTCCCGCAGCCGGGCCACCGTCAGGCGCAGAGCATCGATCTCAGCGTCGATGGTCGGCGGTTTGTCGAACACCGCTTCCGCGTGCTGCTGGGGTCCAGACTCCTCCAGCGCCGCGATCTCGCGGTCGAGATACCAGCGCGCTTTCTTCAAGTCCTGAATGGTCGGCGTGTCGGGTTTCTGGCCCGCACGCCTTACATATTTGACACAGTTTCCCAAACGGAAGTTCAGCTTCCACGCCTCGATGACTTTGATCGCCTCATATGGATCATCCTTGCCGCCATAGTGCGCGGGGTGATCGACAGAAGAATTGCTATCCATTTCTGCGCCGTTCGATAATTCGACTGGCTCCATGCCCTTCACGGCCCAGAACCGATTCTCGCCGCTGTCGATGTCCCTGCCGACAATCAGCCACTGCGGTTCCGGATGCCACTTCGTGCGGCGCCAGTGAACCGAGCTGTTGAGCTCGATATTGCGAATAGCCGTCTCGCCGCGCCAGTTCTTGTATTTGACGCGGATGCGCTCGCCGGGCGCGAGGAGGGCGAATGGAGACTCCCACTGCGCTTGGTTACTCGGGCCCTCAGTCATCCTGAACCTCTATACTGTGTCCGGCGCGGACGGTGAACGTCTTCTGCGGCTCAGGTCGGTCGTTGGTCATAGCGGGCCGCCTGTTCGAGTTGGGCGTTGATCGTGTTTAACACGATCTCGATGACATGCGGCGTGACTCTGTTTCTCAGCCACACCTCCAGATCTATCTCATGGCGGCAACAGACAATTTGGTCCGTTCCCTCAATCTGGCGGGTCACTTCCACGAAAATGCGCGGAGGCCCCAAGGTGCGTCTCGTCGGGGTCATGCCGGTGCTCCGGCCGCGATCTGCCGCAGCGT
>CAJCHO010000087.1 GCA_903970145.1 Mycobacteriaceae bacterium
CTTCAAAAACAGTTCGCAACAAACCAAGAAAGAAGGGAGGGCTAGAAAGATATCCACAACCTGAGTCATACTGCGCATCAAACAGGGTGGGTCAAAATTCGATGAAAAACCCGGGTCAGAATTGCGTGGAAATCAACAAAGGCGTTCAAAGTAACCGCCTTTTTCACGCTCGGATTGGGAAGCGTTTCGGAAGGACTGAATGAGCGATGCAAAAGGCGTCATCTTTGCGGGCCGGGGCGTCGAAGTCCGCATTTTTGCACGTCGACCAACAAATGGCACCCCCGTACTTAAGCGCCGTCTATGCTGCCCTAAGCGGAACTATCTCGGCCCCCTTGGAAACTTGGCCGAGATAGTCAGCCCACGCTTGCATCATTTCGATTCGCTCTTCAAGAAATTGCGCGCGATCATAAGCCGCCTGAACCTTATTCTCCTTGGCGTGCGCGAGCTGCATGTCGATGACCTCATGGCGATAGCGGAGCCTCTCCTTGATAGTCGTCATGGCCAGCGCGCGGAAGCCGTGTCCGGTCATCCGCCCCTTGTAGCCCATGCGCTTGAGTGCGGCCAGGATCGCGCCGTTGCTCATGGGTCGTTCATGATTGCGCTGATTCGGAAAAAGGAAGTCGTTGCGTCCCGTGATGTCCTGAAGTTCTCTTAGCGCGGCAACCGCTTGGCTGGAGAGGGGGACCCGATGCGGCCGCCGCATCTTCATACGGGCTGCCGGAATGTCCCAAAGGCCGCCATCAAGGTCGAATTCCTTCCAGCGCGCCTCGATAAGCTCTGAGGTACGGACGAACGTGAGGAGCATCAGTCTCATTGCAATCCGCGTCGGCGCAAACAAGCGCGCTTCGTTGCGATTCAACGCCCAGAGGAACGCGCCGAGGTCGTTGGGCTCGATAGCCGCGAAATGGCCTGGCTTAACGGGTTTGAGCGCATCCTTCAAGTCCTGCGTCGGATCACGCTCGGAATGCCCGATAGCGACCGCGTAGCGGAAAACCTGCCCGATGACCTGCTTAAGTCGTCTCGTCATCTCCAATGCGCCACGACTCTCCACTTTTCGCAAGACGACGAGGACTTCCTTCGGCGTGATCGAGGCGATCTGTCTGGGTCCGAGGAAAGGGAACACGTCTTTCTCAAGGCGGTTTAGCTTGTCCGCCGCAGTCCTATCTTCCCATCCGTCGCGCTTATTCTCGTGCCATTCACGGGCAATCGCCTCGAAGGTGTTTGCTGCGCTCAGCTTGTCAAGGAGCTTCTTTTCGTGCTTGGCCTGCGCTGGGTCGGCGCCGCCGCGAAGAATCTCCCGAGCGCGTTCGCGGCGCTTACGCGCCTCGTCAACCGACACCTCAGGATAGACGCCCAGAGCAAGCAGCTTTTCCTTTCCACCGAAGCGATATTTCAGGCGCCAGTATTTTGCTGCGTTGGGGCAGATCAGCAGGAACATCCCGCCACCATCCGCGATCTTGTAAGGGTTCGCTCGCGGCTTCGCGTTCTTGGCTTGAACGTTGGTCAGGGCCATTTGGGGGTATCTCCATCAGCGGGGAGTTGGCTTGTACCCCCATTTGTACCCCCAGAATCGCCGGATGTCAAAAATGCGTTCTGGACTTTTTCAAACAAGAACCGGCATTCTTTATAGAAGAAATATGGGTTTCACGGACCTTACTGGATTTTCTTGGATGTGTCGTTGGCGGAGAGAGGGGGATTCGAACCCCCGATAGGCTATTAACCTATACACGCTTTCCAGGCGTGCGACTTAAACCGCTCATCCATCTCTCCGCTGCACCCCGTACCGTTGCAGCAGAATTCGCTGCGACCGCCCTGATTGCGAGCGCGGATTATAGCAAACCACACTGGGTGGTCGCCCGGATCAGAGTCTCCGCTCGGGTAAGTCAGGCGACGTTGATCGGATCCACGCCGGCGTATTTGCCCAATCAGGGGTCGATCGGGCCTGGATCGGCCTGCGCATCGGCCACGGGGTCCGGTTCCGGGCCGGCGAACGAGAGCATGCGATCTAGGATCGCTTCGCGCGTTGGCTTGTGATTCTGGCCACCCGAAGCCTCGATGGCAAATGAACTCATGACTACCCCGAGTTGCGTGCAGCGAAGTAGTGGCCAGTCGCGTACGAATCCGTGAAGGAATCCAGCGCGCAAGGCGTCGCCGCACCCGGTCGGATCGACAATTTCGCGCGGCGCGGCGATATCAACATGGAAGTGGCCGGCGAGACTGTAGACGTCGACCCCCGCAGCGCCGCGTGTGACCGCGAGGAACTGTGTTTCGGAGATCATCCACGAGCACTCTTCGGCAGGTTGATCGAGATCCTCGGAGAGCTGGGCTGCCTCGTTGTCGTTTAGAAATACCCCCTCTGCGTGACGCAGCAGCTGCGCCAGGGGCATCGTCCCGTCGGCGTCGCCTGCGATGAAGGCCGGCAGCGCCTGGCCGGGATCAAAAAAGTAGGTCTTGCGTTCAGCATGTGCGCGCCGCGCCAGCCACGCCGTGGTTGTCGGATCTTCAGGGGCAAGGTGCCAGAGTTCCGGGGTCTGCTCCGGGACCTTGGGCTTGACCCTCATCGCGCCCGGAGCGAAGGCCGCGATCTGATTGTTGACGCTGTCAGTAAGAATCCACGCGTGCGCCGTAGCCGCGTCGGGCACGCGGGTGAGGGTGCCTACGTCAAGGCTATGCCAGTCGAGGCGTCGCAGGTAGGAATCGGCATCCTCACCGACGCTGCCAATCAAGAGAGGTCCATCACCCAGTAGCGATGCGTTGTACGCGATATTTCCGCCGGTACCGCCGTACTCCTGCTTGTAGGAGTCAACGCCGAACACGACGTTCAGGCGGGCCTCGCCATCGCGCGGCATTTTGGTATGAAACTCGCCACGATGCAGGAGCACCGAATCGTATGCGAAAGATCCCGACAAGAGATAGGTGTACATCTGGTTCCCGTTCGTTGTCCGCTGCCAGTTTGCACAGGTCGGCGCGAATGCAAGCGTCAGCGCGTCGATTCGACCTCGTCAGGGATCTTTCGGCATTTTTTGCCGACATTCAATCGGTATCTGGGGAGGTGCCTGTAAGTATCTGAATAAAATAAACAATATTCAATCGCCCGAGCTAGCCCGTGATGCGCCGCAAGACGGCTCGGGTTGCCAGGCGCACGCGCTGCTTTAACGGGAATCGTTTGAAATTGGTTTTCAGGACACCCTGGGTGAACGCGGTGCGCTTGCTGTAGTCGATGATCACCTCGACGATCACCGGGTTTCCGGCCGCGGTAGTCTGCTGAGCTCGCTCGATCACGGCGGCGATATCGCTGCTGCTGTCGATGCGCTCAAAGCTTGCCCCGACCGCCAGCGCCACGGCTTCGATATTGACCGGTGCGAGCACTGTGCAGGCTTTGCGGTTGTAGGGCAATTGCTGAGCCTGTGCGATCTGCGAGAGCTCGCCATCGTTGAATACGAAGAAGATCACACCGAGGCGATAGGTGACCGCGGTGACGATCTCCATACAGGTCATGCGAAAGCAGCCATCCCCGACGATGCAGTGGACCTGCTGGCCGGGGCGCGCAAGTTTGGCCCCAATGGCCGCGGGTATCGAATATCCCATCGCATTGAAGTCCGTCGGAACGATGCCGGACCCGGGTGTCAGTATCGGATACAGCTCGGCAACCAGATAGGTATGGTTGCCATCGTCGACAACCGTGACGGAGTCGCGCGGCGCGCGCGCCCGCAAGGCATCGAAGAAGCGCGCCGGATTGACCCGTCCCTTGCTGTCATGGCCGTACCACTGCTGCCGGTATTGTTTCTTGTCGCGCGCGATCTGCTCAATCAGCGTGCGTCGCTCGTCACTACCGTGACCCAGACCGGTCAGGGTGGCGAGCAAGGCCGGCACCGCGACGCGCGCATCGCAGGCAATACCGACCTTTGCGGGATAGTTGGCCGAGAGCACCTCGGGATTGATGTCGATATGCACCAGGTTCGCCGGCGTGCTCACACCAAAGCTGCCGGTCGCGATCTCCCCAAATCGGGTTCCGATGGCGAGCATCGCATCGCATTTGGCGAAGGCTTCGCGAGCCGCGGGCACGGCCGCTTCCCCGAAGCTGAATCCGACATGCAAAGGATGGTCGGCCGGAAAAACCGAGAAGCCCTGGAGCGTTGTCGCTACAGGAGCCTGGAGGTACTCGGCGATCTGGCGAATTTCGTTGGTCACCCCGCGCGCGCCCCAGCCAACAAAGATCCCCGGATGCTGGGCATTGCGCAAGAGATGCGCTGCAGCGAGAAGATCCGCTTGTAGAGGCAATTCGGCGCGCGCATCCTTGATAAAGGGAGGCAACTCGCCGACCTCCTCGGGGATGAGCTGCAAGTTGACGGGAAGCTCGATGAACACTGGGCCGGGGTCGCCGCGCGTGGCGATGCGATAGGCCTCAAATATGGTCGGCACAATCTCGGCGTGCGATTCAATTGCGAAAGTTGCCTTGGTCAAACCCTTCATGAACTGGTGCAAATCCATTTCATGGAGCTGGAACTTGAAGGGCAGATCGGTGCGAATGCCACCGCAAATAACAAGCATCGGCACGCCGTCGAGAAAAGCTTCGCCGATGCCGCTGGCCGCGTGAGTCAGGCCAGCTGCCGGGACCACGACCAGAGTGCCGATGCTCTCGGACAGCCGTGACAGGGCGTCGGCCATGAAGGCGCCGCCCCCTTCGTGGACCACCAGAATGGGCGTGATCGTAGGGGAGTTATTGAGCTCGTCGTAGAGCTCCGTGTTCTGGACACCCGGAATACCGAAGGTGTGCTTCACGCCGATGGCTTCCAGGGCGTAACGGGCCAGCCATGCGCCGGTCTTTTTCATTAACTATCTCCTCTTTCATTTCGTGCCACGCTAGCGTCCGAGCAACTGGCGACCAAGCAGGCTCGCCGCGGCGGCGCGCCCAGTCAGGATGCAGCCGCCTAAAAAAGTGCCTTCGAGCGCGCGCAAGCCATGCATGCCGCCACCACCGAAGCCGGCCGCCTCGCCAATTGCGAACAGGCCGCTGATCGGCGCGCCATTCGCATCCAGCACGCGCGACTCCAGATCGGTCTCGATGCCGCCCAGACTCTTGCGACTGATGATCGACTCACGGATGGCAATCAACGGCATGGCACGCGCATCGACGATTTTCTGGCGCTTGCAGGTGCGAATGCGATCCCCGGTGTAGGTGCGCAGATAGGCGATGCGACGCAACTGTTCATCGTTCATCAGTGCGGGTTTGCGGTCAAGCTGGGAATCGTAGGTCGCAACCGCTGCGTTGACGCGTTCGAATTGCACCGCGTCGTCGCCCTGTATGGCGTTCATGCGCTCGACCAGCTCGGCAATGCTGGTTGCCACCACAAAATCCTGGCAACGCTCGGTGAGCGTTTTCACCAGCCAGCGATTGCCAATGACCTGGTCGCGCAGGAAGGCCAGCCAGTGACGCTCGCGGATCGAGGGGTTGAACTCCGCTCCGGAAACGGCCAATTCCTTCAAGGCGATGCGCCAGTTGAGTACCTGCCATGAATATTGGCGTTCGGTCGCGCAAATGCGCGTGACGAGTTCGCGGGTATCAAAACCGGTGATCAGTGGCTCAGGTCCGAAGCGCTCGCCTTGCCAGTCGAGCCAGAGCGCCGAGCGCGGCGGAACGAGGCTCAGTCCGTGATCCGGCTTGCGCGGCGCAAAATGACGCACCCCGGCGGCGTAGTTCCACATGCGCTCAAGGTGGGTGATCTGGGCACCGCAGCGTTGGGCTGCGTCATGCAGCGTGCCGTCGGCAAAGCGGTGGGAGCCATTGAGCAGGGTCTCGGGTGCGCGACCCCAGTCACTGTGCCAGTTGGCGCGCACACGCTCCAAAGAGCCGTTCATGCCGCCCGCGGCGATGAATGCGGCGGCTCCAAGAAACTCGAACTCGCTGCCATCGGACTCACGGTGTCCCCGGCAGCCGACGACCGCGCCTGCCCGAGTGACCAGGGACTCGACCCGGCAGTCGCAGTGAATCTCGAGTAGCGCTTGCGCTCGGTGATTGATGAGCTGATCGAGCAGCACCGTGATCAGGCGCTCGCCCGTCCCCCAGACAACATGAAAGCGCGGTACCGAATTACCGGGACGGTATTGGCCGCGCTCGACCCAGTTCGGTACGGGAAAGTAGCCGATGCCACGCGCCTTGAGCCATTCGTAGACCTGCTTGGTGCAATGGTCGACGTAGGCGCGTGCCCAGAGCCTTGGCCAACGCTCGGACTCGCCGAACTCTGCGAAGGCGCACCAGTCGGAATAGGCCAGCTCCGGTGAATCCTTGATGCCCACGCGCCGCTGCTCAGCGCTGTCGACGACGAACATCCCGCCAAAGGCCTCACGTGCAAGGCCGCCAAGATTGGCGCGAGCGTCGCGATCAACGAGCGTGACGGGAATCCCGCCATCGAGCAATTCGATGGCAGCGCTGATGCCGGCTATGCCGGCGCCGACGATCACAACTCGCGAATCTTTTCCCCCCACCCGACGGCCTCATGTTGCAGCGAAACTTGTGGGACCGACGATACCCCGTTACTCTTCTTCACCGATTGACCAAAGAGCCGTACTGAGTTGACTGCAAAGCCAAGCGCCTCCAAGAGCTGGGTCGATACGATTATCTCGGCAGCTTTGCGCATGGGAGTCGCGCGCGAAGATCTGCTGGCGCATGCAGCGCTTAACGAGGACATCCTCAGGCAGGGACGCCTCGCGATGGACGACGTGACACGTCTGTGGCGCGCTGCCGGCGAGCTGACGGGAGACCCCGGTTTCGGCTTAAAGGTCGGCACTTCGGTTGGTCCGGCCAGCTTTGATGTGGTCGGCTTTCTGGTCCTCTCGGCAGCGTCCCTGCGCGATGCGGTCGGCAAACTGCAGGCATTTCAGCGCCTGATCAGCGACGGTGGGCGCTTTCAGATCCTCGCTGGAGAAAAGGCGAGCTGGCTGATTTATCACCCCCAGCAGGGTGAACTTGCCTTTAGTCACCACCAGATCGAAGCCGTGCTCGCCTCTGTCGTGCATTTTTCGAGTTGGGTGATGGGGTCTGCCCTGACTCCACGGGGTGTGCAGTTCTCGCATGAGGCGCGCAGCCCGGCTGCTGCCTACCGTGCTGTGTTTGGTGAGCAGGTGCTATTCGGTGGCGCTTATAACGGGCTATTGCTCGATGACGCGCTGCTTGACGCGCCCTTGCCAACGGCCGATGCGGCACTGGCCGCATTGCACGACCGCTATGCCCATGCACAGCTGGCCGAGTTGTCGGGTGAACTCGATCTTCCGGATCGGGTTCGGCAGTGGCTGCAGACGGCCTTACCTGCCGGCCGTGCCGAGCGACGCCTGGCGGCACGGCAATTTGGAATGAGCGAGCGCTCGCTCGCGCATCGCCTTCAGTGCTCGGATACGAGCTTTGTCGCACTCGTCGAGCAGACCCGCCGCGAATTGGCGCTTGAGTTACTTGGCGAGGGCGCGCTCGATCTCGCTGCGATCGCGGCGCGCCTTGGCTTTTCTGAGCCCAGCGCTTTTTGCCGTGCGTTTCGACGCTGGCAGGGCGTGAGTCCGCGACGCTGGCAGCGCGGCGCACGCTCGCGGGTTCGCGAAGAAGACGGAGTACGTGGGGGGCCGCGTTGATGGCCGGATCGCCCCCCATTTATGGCAGCCGCACCCCCCAAGCGCGCGGGCGTTTCTTGCAAGAATCGCAGAATTGCCAAAAGAGTCTGCAACGGACCCGGGCGCGTGGGTGAAATCATGGGGGAGCGAGTGCCGATCGGCGAGTTAGTGCAGGCAGCAGGCCTGCGGCGCAGTAATTGCTTTGCGCCGCTGACCGCGCTTTGGCTTTTTTTCGTGAGCATAGCCGCGGGCACAGCGTGGGCCGCCGACGCCGGCCCTGGCGCTGCGCTCTTCGCGACCTGCACCGCCTGTCACGGTCAGCACGCGGAGGGCAACGCCAAGATCGGTGCACCCAACCTGACCGGCCAGCAGTCTGCTTATCTGATACGCCAGCTGGAGGCCTTTTCGAGCGGTCGGCGCGGCACTCAGACAGGCGACAATTTTGGCGCCGTGATGCGCGCGACGGCAGGGCTCTTGAAGACCGACGCCGATCGGGCTGCGGTGAGTTCATACATCGCAAGTTTGCCCATCGTGCCCGTGCCCACCGGGAGTGCTGGCGCCAAGGCAGATCTGGCGACCGGGCGAAACTACTTCAACGGCATCTGCAGCAATTGCCACGGTAGTGATGGCAAGGGCAACGGCCCGCTCAGTGCGCCGCGCCTGGTCGGTCAGGATCGCACTTACATCCTGCGCCAGTACGCGGCTTTCAAGTCCGGCGCGCGTGGCGCGGATCCCGCTGATACCTATGGCGTGCAGATGCGATCCATGACCCGCGCGCTACCCGACGAGAGGACCGAGCAGGCGGTCTTTGATTATTTGTCGACGCTCGGTGGCCAGGGTGGCTAATATCGGGTCGCTGCGACTGTGGGCTTACGGCACGGTTCTCGCCGTGCTGCTCCTCGGGGTTCTGAACGCCCCAGCCAACATACCCGGCACGAATGCACCCGCTCTTGCGACGACTTGTCCCGCGGGCTTCGTGCTGACCGGGCAGTCCTGCCGGCTTGATAGCCCCTACCTGCATTACAAGTCCCTGGAGAGTCAGGGGGTCGGCGGTTTGAAGACCGGTCTGCCCGCATTTCGCGACGGCTTTAGTCCCAAGCAGATTGATCTGGGCCGTTACCTGTTCTTTGATCCGCTGCTCTCGGCCGATCACTCGGTCTCATGCGCGCATTGCCACAATCCTGCTCACGCGTTTACTGATGGCCTGGCGCACAGCCGCGGCATCGGCGGGCGCGAGACGAGCCGCAATGCGCCGAGCTTGTGGAACGTCGGTTTCCTGCAAAAGCTCTTTGTGGACGGACGCGCGAGTTCGCTCGAGGAGCAGATGCAAGGGCCGCTTTACGGTGCCAATGAAATGGGCAACTCGCGCGAGGGATTGCTGGCCGCCATCAACGCCGTGCCGGCTTATCGCGCACTATTTGCACAGGTTTTTCCGGATGCCGCCAGCGGCATTCGTTCCGAGCATGTCTACGCCGCGATTGCGGCATTCGAGAGTTCCCTCGTCTCGCTCAATAGCCGCTACGATCTTTACGCCAATGGCATCCTCGGTGCCTTGAGTCCCAAGGAAATCGAAGGCATGAACGTGTTCCGCTCTTTTGTTGCGCGCTGTGCCGAATGCCATACGCCGCCGCTCTTCACCAATCAGCAGATCGCCGTGATCGGCATGCCCGATGGCGCCGGACACTCCTTCGATCCGGGCGCCGAGGCCAACACCCATGTCGACTCGATGCGCGGCGGGTTTCGCGTTCCATCCCTGCGCAATGTCGAGTTGACCTCACCCTACAATCACGCCGGCGCATTCACTACCCTTCGCGAGACGGTTTCCTTCTATACCCAAGGACGTGGTCACGCCGTTCCCGCACAGGAGAAGCTCAATCTGCACTGGCATATCTGGGAACCCAAGCTTACCGATGCAGAACTTGACCGGTTGGTCGATTTTCTAAAGACGCTTACCGATCAATCCTACATGCCGACCATGCCGGCGGCGGTCCCGTCAGGACTACCACCGGGCGCTTAGCAGACCTACGAGACCCAACCAAGAGGAACAACATGTCCACCAAAACAGTACTGGCCACCGCAATCGTCGCAGTCATTGGCGTGGCTGCAGGAGCCTACCTGGGCAAGACCTATCTGGCCAGTTCAGGTGCGGGTCTGAGCGAGACGGACTCGGCAACCGTCGTGCTGGCGGGAACCAAGGGGAGTAATGACCAGGCCAGCGCCGGTCTGCGAGACGCGGCGCGCAGCGGCAAGATCATTACCGTCAAAGCCGGTCAGTCGATCCAAGAGGCGGTGCGCAGTGCCCAGCCGGGCGATACGATCCAGGTCATGCCAGGCGAGTACAAGGAGACCGTCTACATCGACAAGGACAACATCAGTCTGATCGGCAGTATCCAGGATGGCCACTGGCCAACCCTCGAAGGCGAGGGCAAGCTCAACGATGCGGTGCTCTATTCAGGCAATGGAGTGCGCGTCGAAAACCTCAAGATCACGCATTACAAGGGCAATGCCATCATGGGCCAGGCGGGCAACAATTTCGTTGTGCGCCATAACCTGATCGTGGACGCAGGTGTATACGGCATCTTCCCCGAATTCGGCAAGAACGGCCTGATCGAATACAACGTACTCTCCGGAATTGCTGACGCCGCGATCTACATTGGCATGAGCGACAACATCCACGCGGCGCACAACGAGGTATTTGGCAATGTCGCCGGGATCGAGGTCGAGAATTCGCGCCACGTGATCGTCGAGAACAATACCGCTTACGACAACGCCGGAGGCATCCTGACTTTCATTACGCCAGGCCTGCCGATCAAGACAACCCAGGATGTGGTGATACGCAATAACTTCATCGCCGGCAACAACCACAAGAACTTCGGCGCGCCGGGCTCGATCGTTTCGGGCCTGCCTTCCGGGTCGGGCGTGGTGATCATGGCCGCCAAGGATGTGATCGTCGAGAACAACATCATTCGCGACAACAAGAACGCGGGAATCATCGTCGTTGATCACAAGCAGTTCGCCAACGTTACGGCGGATCCCCAGACCGATCCGACTCCGACACGCGTGCAACTGCTCAACAATGTCATGAGCAACAACGGCTACGATCCGATCTCGGACATCAAGGCGCTCATGACGGTCGCCCTGACCAAGGAAGGGCCGGACGTGGTCGCTGCCGGTACCGGCAAGGACAACTGCATGCTCGACAAGGGCCATTACCACACGCTCGGCTTGTCCGACTATCCGCAGTGCGCGCGTACCAATACCGCTGACATTTCAACCTACCTGCTCGATAAGCCGGCCGAGCCGCGCGACATCACGATCACCGACAAGGGCAAGCTCGTGTACTACGCGGTGTGCGCCGGCTGTCATGCGTTCAACTCACGCATGATCGGCCCACCCACGGTCGTCATCCAGAGCCTGTATCCGAACAATGCCAAGGGGATTGCCGACTACATCGCCCATCCAGTCAAAAAGCGTGACGACTTCCCCGCGATGCCAAGCCAGGATTATCTGTCTCCCGAAATCCGCGCTGCTGCGGCTGAATATATGCTCAACGTTAAGCAGTAGCCGACACGAGGTAAGGCACCCCGGTCGGGCACTACTAGTGTCCCGACGGGGGGCGTGCGTGCTGCCTCATCAGGGAGGCGATGGCATCAAGGACCGCCGCACCCTGGTCCCGATGCGCAGAGTGGCCAGCATCGGCTAGCTCAAGCAACTCTGTCTGCGGAACTGCGCGGCCGATCGCGCGGATCTGCTCAAGGGTGCCGTACTCGTCATCGATGCCCTGGATTGCCAGCAGCGGACAGCGGATCGCGGCGATCTCCGGGACGATCGACCACGCACGAAATTCTGGATCGAGCCAGATCCGGTTCCAGCCCCAAAAGGCCGAGTCGACATCGTCGTGATAGCGGGCAAGACGCTCCCGCAAATCAGTCGTCAGGTAGCTCGACCGGGCGCGTTCGATGCTCAAGATCGAGAGGTCCTCGACCATCACGTGCGGCGCAATGACGATCGCGCCGGCGAGTGCGTTCAGATAGCGCGCGGCAAAGAGCAGGGCGATCGAGCCACCATCACTATGGCCGAGTAGCCAGAGTGGCTGCTCCTGGGGATCAATTTCCAGCGCGTCAAACAGCACCGGCAGCACTTCGTGCGCTTGGCGATGCATGAAGTCGACGCCCCAGAGCTCGTCCGGTGCACGCGGGGTGGAACGACCATAACCGGGCCGTGAATAGACGAGACCACGACAAGCGCAGCGCTCGCACAGCATCTGCGGGAAATCGCGCCACATGGCGCGCGAGCCCAGCCCCTCGTGCAGGAACACGACGAGCGGAGCATCCTCGTCAGCGCTGCCGAGCCATTGGTACTCGATGCGGACCGGGCGTCCGCGCCACTCGATGGTAGCAAACGAGACGGGCCCGGTCACTTTGCCCCGGCTTCTCGTTCACGCAACTTGAAGCGCTGGATCTTGCCGGTTGCCGTCTTGGGAAGTTCCGCGACGAATTCGATCGCGCGCGGATACTTGTATGGCGCAAGGCGTTCCTTGACGAAAGCCTTGAGCTCGGCCTCATTGGTTTCATGTCCAGGTTTCAGGACGACGAATGCCTTGCTTTTTACGAGGCCCTGATCGTCGACTCCGATGAGTGCCGCTTCGAGCACCGCCGGATGTTGGGCGAGAGTCGACTCGACTTCGAAGGGTGACACGAACATGCCCGAGACCTTGAGCATGTCGTCGCTGCGACCCGCATAGGTATAGGTGCCGTCGCCGTTGCGCACATATTTGTCGCCGCTCTTGGTCCAGACACCCTGAAAGGTCTCGCGCGACTTGTCGCGGCTGCGCCAGTAGAGCAGCGCAGCACTGGGTCCGCGGATGTATAGATCACCGGTTTCGCCGTCGACGACCGCCTTGCCGTCCTCGCCGCGCAACTCGACTTCGTAGCCTGGCACCGGCCATCCGGTGGTGCCGTAGCGCACGTTTCCTGGCTGGTTCGAGATGAAGATGTGCAGCATCTCGGTCGATCCAATGCCATCGATGATCTCGCAGCCAAAGTGGGCCGTGAAGCGCTCACCCAGATCGGCGGGAAGTGCCTCGCCTGCCGACGAGCACAGGCGCAGCTTCACCTGATCCCGCTTTGGTAGTCCGGCTGCGGCGAGCAGGCCCGCAAAGCCTGTTGGGGCGCCAAAGAAGATGCTTGGCTTTAGACCGGCGATCGCCCCGCGCCAGCGCTTGATGATGGCGTCCGGGGTCGGGCGTTCGGCCATCAGGATCGTGGTTGCGCCGACGGACAGTGGAAAAGACAGGGCATTGCCGAGTCCGTATGCAAAAAAGAGCTTTGCGGCCGAAAAGCAGATATCGCTCTCGCGCACGCCAAGCAGCGGCCTACCGTAGAGCTCGGCGGTGTAATAGGGATTGACCTGACTATGCAGCATGCCCTTGGGCCGTCCGGTCGATCCGGAAGAGTAGAGCCAGAAACCAGGATCGTCGGGGGCCGTATTCGCCGGCGCTGGTCGGGGTGGGTGGTCCTCATGGAGGCTCGCAAAGCTTTGTGTGCCTTCAGGCGTGGCCGCTGCGCCTGAGACGAAGACATGGCCGACTTCGTGACCACCGCTTACTTGCGCCTTGGCGAGTGCGCTTTGCAAGGTGGGCAAGAGCGCAGCCGAAACCAGGACCGCCTGCGCGCGGCAGTGCTGGACGATGTAGGCGTAGTCGTCAGCAGTCAGGAGCGTATTGACGGCGACCGGTACGACGCCGCCATACATCGCCCCAAGAAAGGCTACCGGCCAGTCATTGCAGTCGTGCATGAGGAGCAACACGCGTTCTTCGCGGCGAATGCCGCGGGCAAGAAGGCCCCCGGCCAGCCCGCGCACGCGCTGCGCCAGTTCGCCATAGCCGAGGCTGCCGGAATCATCGACGTAGGCGAGTTTTTGGCCGCGCGCCCCATTGCGCTCAATCAGATGCTGTGCAAAATTGAAGTGCTCGCCCACGGGCGGTGCGACATGCGCGCTGGTCACGAGTAAATCCTCATGTGCGTGGCTGACCTCAGCCCGTGCATTCGAGTAGGACAGTCACGAAATTCGCTCTCGGTCGTCGCCAAACGTCCTCCTGATTCCAGGCTTGCGGTGAGCTGGAAGATGAATTATTGTGCGTGTATGAACCTTAGCGCTTCAAATTGGCGATGTCAAGCAATATAGTGCATCAGGCCGGTGCTGGGCTCGCCCCTTCCGAAGCCGGCACGTCGGCCTCTGCCGGCGCCAGCGACAGCTCGCGGGGCGATTCCAGGAGTCCCATCCTCGTTGCGCTCGGCGAGCGCGTCAAGGCGCTGCGTGCGCGGCGCGGCATGACGCGAAAGGCGGTCGCGGCGGCTGCCCAGGTTTCCGAGCGTCATCTGGCCAATCTGGAGTACGGCATCGGCAACGCCTCGATCCTGGTTCTCGCCCAGGTCGCTCTTGCCTTGCAATGTTCTCTGGCAGAACTCATCGGCGACGTGACCACGAGCTCGCCGGAATGGCTGTTGTTGCGCGAACTGCTGCAAGCGCGCGATGAGGCGACGCTGCACCGGGTGCGCGTGGCCGTCGCGCAGCTTCTGGGGATGGGGGGCGCTGCCGGAGTGCGCAGCGCGCGCGTGGCCTTGATCGGCCTGCGCGGAGCAGGCAAATCTACGCTGGGGCAGATGCTTGCCAGCGACCTGGGATTTCCGTTTGTCGAGCTCTCGCGCGAGATCGAGAAATTTGCCGGCTGCAATATCTCCGAGATCCAGGCGCTGTATGGGATGAATGCCTATCGACGCTACGAGCGGCGCGCGCTTGAAGAGGCGATCCAGATCCATCCCGAAGCCGTGATCGCGACGCCAGGAGGTCTGGTTTCGGATCCCGCGACCTTTAACCAGCTGCTGGCCCATTGCACCACGGTCTGGCTGCAGGCCGACCCCGAGGATCACATGAAGCGCGTCGCGGCCCAGGGCGACCTGCGTCCGATGGCGGCGAGCAAGGAAGCCATGCAGGACTTGAAGGGCATTCTTGCCGGTCGCGCCCCCTTCTACTCGAAGGCCGAGTTCGTTCTAAATACCAGCGCCCAGGCGCTTGAGCCAAGCTTCGAGGCCCTGCGCGAGATAGTACGCAGCGCGCTTGGCATGGCTATCTGAATGGGGCACGAGCCCGTCTCGAAACTCCTTGACGGACACGGGAACATGCAATATTATGCCTATTTGATGCCGAGAAAATGCATTATCTTGCTTATAGCGGGGGTCTGCTGTGTCTAATCCAGTCGGAGTTGATTTTCAAACGGAACCCGCGCGCTATCGCCACTGGAAGTTGAGTTTCGATGCGGGCGTGGCCACGCTCGCCATGGACGTTGACGAGAATGCGGGTCTGCGCGAGGGCTACAAGCTCAAGCTCAATAGTTACGACCTTGGGGTCGACATCGAGCTCCACGACGCGGTCAACAGGATCCGTTTCGAGCACCCCGAAGTACGCTGCGTGGTTCTGACGAGCGCCAAGGACAAGGTGTTCTGTTCGGGCGCCAACATCTTCATGCTCGGCAGCTCGAGTCACGCCTGGAAGGTCAACTTCTGCAAGTTCACTAATGAGACGCGCAACGGCATCGAGGATTCCTCGCGCAGCGGCAGCCTGAAATTTCTGGCGGCCGTGAACGGCTCCTGCGCTGGCGGAGGTTACGAGCTGGCACTTGCCTGCGATGAAATTCTGCTCGTTGATGATCGCTCAAGCGCGGTCAGCCTGCCCGAAGTGCCACTGCTGGGAGTATTGCCTGGTACCGGGGGCCTCACGCGACTGACCGACAAGCGCCACGTCCGCCATGATCTTGCCGACGTCTTCTGCACGACTACCGAGGGCGTACGCGGTGCCAGGGCCAAGCAATGGCGCCTGGTCGATCAGATCGCCAAGCCTGCTGTCTTCGCCGAAACAGTACGTGAGCGCTCGCTCGCGCTGGCGGCGCAGAGCGATCGTCCGAAGCACGCAAAGGGTGTGCCTCTGACGGCACTCACACGCAGCTATGAGGCCAATGGCGTGCGCTATACGCACGTCAGTATCGACATCGATCGCGCCAAGCGCGTCGCTACTCTAACCATCAGGGCTCCTGAAGGTGAGCAGCCAACCGACGCGGCTGGCATCGAATCGGCCGCTGCGAGCTGGTATCCGCTAGCGATGGCGCGCGAGCTCGATGATGCGATCCTGCACATGCGCGCCAACGAATCCGAGATCGGAACCTGGCTGGTGAAGACCCAGGGGAGGGCAGAGGACGTGTTGGCGCTCGATGCTCTGATGCAAGCACACGGCAGCAATTGGCTGGTGCGCGAAACCATCGGTCTGATGCGACGCACTTTTGCTCGCCTTGATGTCACCTCGCGCAGCCTGTTCGCGCTCGTCGAGCCTGGCTCCTGCTTTGCCGGCAGCTTCTTCGAACTCGCCCTCGCTTGTGATCGTATCTATCACCTCGCCCTGCCGGACGACCCGCCTGGCGCACCCAGGGTGACAGTCGGTGAGGCGAACTTCGGGCTCTTGCCGATGGCAACAGGCCAGAGCCGGCTGCAAAGACGCTTTTATAACGAAGAGGCCGCCTTGGAGGCTGTGCGCGCGCGCGCCGGCCAGGCGCTCGATGCCGACGCCGCATTCGAAATAGGTCTTGCCACCAGTAACCCCGACGACATCGACTGGACCGATGAGGTGCGCTTGGCGCTCGAAGAGCGCGCCGCGATGTCGCCGGACGCCCTCACGGGGCTTGAGGCCAATCTGCGCTTTAACGGCGCCGAGAACATGCAGACACGGATCTTTGGCCGTCTCACCGCCTGGCAGAACTGGATTTTCCAGCGACCCAATGCTGTTGGAGATAAAGGTGCGCTAAAGGTCTACGGTAAAGGCGACAAGGCGGCCTTCGACTGGAATCGCGTCTGACGGGTTATCTGGCCAGGCGCCTGCCTTGGCCGTATTGGAGAACACCATGACTGGCATCAACTACAGCGACAAGATTCCCAATAACGTGAACCTTAGCGAGGACCGGACGCTGCAGCGCGCGCTCGAGCAGTGGCAGCCCAACTTCCTGTCCTGGTGGGGAGACATGGGGCCCGACGGTTCGCAGGACTTCGACGTCTACCTGCGCACGGCAACCGGCGTCGATCCCCAGGGCTGGGCACAGTTTGGCTATGTGAAAATGCCCGACTATCGCTGGGGGATCTTTCTCAATCCGGCTGAAGCGGGACGCAAGATCCACTACGGCGACCACAAGGGCGAGGATGCCTGGCAGGATATTCCGGGCGAGTATCGGGCCAACCTGCGACGCATCATTGTCACGCAGGGTGACACCGAGCCGGCATCGGTCGAGCAGCAGCGTCACCTCGGACTGACGGCACCAAGCCAGTACGATCTGCGCAACCTGTTTCAGGTAAATGTCGAGGAGGGGCGGCACCTGTGGGCGATGGTTTACCTGCTCCACCGCTACTTCGGTCGCGACGGTCGCGAGGAAGCCGAAGCGCTCCTCGAGCGGCGCTCGGGGCAAGAGGACAATCCGCGCATCCTGCAGGCCTTTAACGAGCCTACCCCCGACTGGCTCAGTTTTTTCATGTTCACGTACTTCACCGACCGGGATGGCAAATTCCAGTTGTGCGCTCTGGCCGAAAGCTCCTTCGATCCTCTGGCTCGGACCACCAAGTTCATGTTGACCGAGGAAGCGCACCACATGTTTGTAGGTGAGTCAGGGGTTTCGCGCATCATCGCGCGCACCTGCCAGGTCATGAACGAACTCAAGACTGAGGACGTCACCCGGTTGCGCTCGGCCGGGGTGATCGATCTGCCAACCCTGCAGCGCTACCTGAATTTCCACTTCAGCGTCACCATCGATCTGTTTGGTGCGGACGAGTCGAGCAATGCTGCGACTTTCTACTCAAGCGGCCTCAAGGGCCGCTACGAAGAGGGCAAGCGCAGCGATGATCACGTGTTGAAAGGCGCGACCTACAAGGTGATCAACGTAGAGGGCGGCGAACTCGTCGACAAGGAGGTGCCGATGCTTAACGCCTTGAACGAGGTGCTGCGCGATGATTTCATCAAGGATAGCGTCGCGGGAGTCGAACGCTGGAACAGGGTGATCGAAAAGGCCGGAATTGCTTTCCGATTGAAAGTGCCGCACAAGGCATTTCATCGCAAGATCGGCGCGCTTTCCGGAGTCCATGTCTCGCCCGAAGGTCGGGTTATCACGGCCGCGCAGTGGCACGACGAGCAGGATACCTGGCTGCCTTCGGGCGCGGATCGTAGCTACGTCGCGAGCCTGATGGGTCGGGTCATCGCCCCTGGCAAGTTCGCCAACTGGATTGCTCCGCCCGTCATGGGGATCAATCGACAAGCGGTAGACTACGAATACGTACGCTTTAACTGACCGGGGACGTATCGCCAGGCTGAACTGGCACGTTATCCCACGCGGGGCACGACATGGGTGTTGGAGAAACTGCGCTGCTCAAGCAGCACCTGATCGACCCCGAGATCTGCATTCGCTGCAATACCTGCGAGGCAACGTGTCCGGTCGGAGCGGTCACTCACGATGATCGCAACTACGTCGTCGATCCGAACAAATGCAATATGTGCATGGCCTGCATCGCACCATGCCCGACGGGCTCGATCGACAATTGGCGTACGGTGCCGCGTGTCCAGGCCTACGATCTCGCCGCCCAGCTCGGCTGGGACAGCCTGCCCCCACCCCTGGAGCTCGAAGCGCTCGGGCCGGCTGACTTCGAGGCACCCCAAACCGAGGCCGCGCCAGCCGCCGAGTTGGATTCACCCACGCGCGCAGCGCTCGCCCAAAGACCCGTCGAATATGGCGCGACCCTGCCTCCCTGGTCGGCTGCACGCGCGTACACTAATCTCTACGGCCCGAAATGCGAAGCAAGTTCGATCACCGCCAGCGTCGCGGGCAATGTGCGTGTCACCGAAATCGGTCGCGAATACGATACCCATCACATCGTGCTCGACTTTGGCGCGATCCCGTTCCCGGTCCTCGAAGGCCAGTCGATTGGGATCGTGGCGCCCGGTGTCGATGGTGCGGGACGGGTTCATCACCCGCGCCAGTATTCGGTCGCGAGTCCGCGCAATGGCGAGCGTCCCGGATACAACAACGTTTCTCTGACCGTCAAGCGCGTGCTGGCCGATCACGAGGGCAGGCCGGTACGCGGTGTGACCTCGAACTACCTGTGCGATCTGCAGGTAGGCGACAAGGTGCAGGTGATCGGACCGTTTGGCTCAAGTTTTCTGATGCCCAATCATCCCGGTAGCAGCATCGTGATGATCTGCACGGGTACCGGCAGTGCGCCCATGCGCGCGATGACCGAGTGGCGCCGGCGCCTGCGCGCTTCCGGTAAGTTTGAGGGCGGCAAATTGCTGCTGTTTTTCGGCGCGCGCACCAAAGAAGAACTGCCTTACTTCGGTCCGCTGCAGAATCTGCCCAGTGACTTCATCGATATCAATTTCGCGTTCTCGCGCGCCCTTGGTCAACCCAAGCGCTATGTCCAGGACCTCATGCGCGAGCGCGCCGCCGACCTCGGGCTTCTGCTCGCAGATCCGAACGCCTATTTCTATGTGTGTGGACTAAGGAGCATGGAAGAGGGCGTAGTACTGGCCCTGCGTGACGCGGCGCTCGCCGCGGGCTTGTCCTGGGATTCTGTCAGCTCCGGCCTCAAAAGCCAGGCGCGCCTGCACCTGGAAACCTATTAGCCGGACCCCTGCCAGTCGGGCGTGGCGCCATGGGTCGGAATGCTTCGCGAGGCCTTGGGCGCTAAACCTCGCGGACCGGCTGAGCACGGCGAAGTGCTATCGTATGCCCGCGCGCGGTGCGCGTCAGTGCGCACCCCAAAGAATCCGTGGAGTCTGACGTGAATGACCTCTCGCAGGGCTACATCTGGATCATCCTTGGCCCTCTGATTGCCTGGCGCCTGTACTCGAGATTGCGCCGCCTCGTCACCCGGCAGAAGTTTACCCCGTGGCGCTCCTACCTGATCCTGGTGCTGTTTCCGCTGATTTTGCTCGGTCTTTGCGCGAGCCTCATCGCGAAGCCGACCTCGCTGCTCCTGGTCGTGGCAGCGATACTGATTGGCGGCTTTCTCGGGCGCTATGGATTGAATTCCACCAGGTTCGAGCAGATGCCCGATGGCCTGTACTACCAGCCCAATGCCCATCTGGGCATTGCCTTGAGTGCGCTTTTGATCTGCCGCATCGGCTATCGCCTCCTTGTCGTCTCCACCGATCCGGGCGCGATGGCTGGATCACGTGGCACGCCGGGCGCGCTGACGGTTGCCATATTTGCGGTGCTTGCCAGCTATTACGTGGTTTATGCCATCGGCCTCTTGCGTCGCGGCCGCGTGCAGGGCGCCGCACCGGTGGACGATATTGCCCCTCCTCGAGCTTGATGCCTCTCAATCCGCACATCCTGGCCGATTGCATTGCAAGGAGTCGAACATGACTACCCAGCCACAAACCAGCCGCGACGTCATCATTCGTAGCGACGCCTGGGAACAGGCCAAGAGCTTTTATGGCACCGTACTTGGCCTGCCGATGGTCTATCTGACCGACGGCCTGGCCGGATTTGATACCGGCTCGTTTCGTCTCTATGTCGAACAGGGCAAGCCGCACGGGCCGGTGTTCGAATTCCTGGTTGACGATGTTGCGCTCGCCAAGGAGAGTCTGATCAAGGCGGGTTGCGAACTCATCGAGGAGGATACTGCCGTACCACGCTGCTATCTGCGCGACCCGTTTGGAATGGTGTTCAACCTGGCGCGCGCAAGCGGACGCAGTTGATCCCGAGCCAATACCCCTACATCGCGGAAGGACATTCATGGCAATTGTATCGTTTGAAATAGTTTCGGTTCCGGTCACCGACCAGGAACGCGCCAAGCGTTTTTATCAGGATGTGCTCGGCTTCGAGCTGATCCGGGAGGAGCCGATGGGGCCGGGACAGAAATGGATTCAGCTAAGTCCGAAGGGCTGCAGCACCACCGTCGCGCTGGTGACCTGGTTCGAGGGCATGCGTGCCGGTGGCCTGCAGGGCGTCATGCTCAATTCGACCGACATCGACGCGGACTATGCACTTCTGAAGAGCCGCGGGGTGGTGCTTACCGATATCGCTCAGCAACCGTGGGGACGCTTCTCGATGTTTTCAGATCCGGATGGCAACGGCTGGATCCTGCGTCAGCCACCGGCTTAAGGACGGCGCAGGCCCGCACCCTGCTCGCAATTTCGGAGTCCGATCAGGGTTCGACATTTCTGGCATGATTATGCGGCTCGGCAATTCTGTGGATCGATAGCCCGATGACGCGGTCCAGCGAGCGACTCACGGAAAGTTATTGTGTCCCGCCAGCTTGCTGCACGGGAAGCTGCTCATTTGCATTGCCACCCCGATTGGCACGGAACGACGGACTGAGATAGGCACCATGTGGATTGTTAATCTAGCGCTGCGGCGGCCGTATACCTTCATCGTGCTCGCCTTGACGATCGCATTACTGGGCGTGTTCACCATCCTGCGCACGCCTACCGACATCTTTCCCAATATCAAGATTCCGGTGGTGGCCGCGGTGTGGAATTACGTCGGTCTGCCGCCCGACGATATGGCCAAGCGCATCGTCCTGTTCTCCGAGCGCGTCGCGCAGACGACCGTCAATGACGTTGAGCATACCGAGTCGCAGTCGCTCAACGGCATCTCGGTGGTCAAGTATTTTTTCCAGCCTAACGTCAATGAAGAGCTCTCCTACGCCCAGATAACGGGCGTCTCGCAGACCCTTTTGCGCGCCGCGCCGCCCGGAACGACGCCACCGTTCATTCTTGCCTATAACGCCTCGACCGTACCGGTGCTGCAACTGGCCCTCTCGAGCGAGGAGCTGTCCGAGGCGCAGATGTTCGACTTTGCCAACAGCCTTATCCGCACCGCCCTTGGCACGGTCAAGGGCGCGTCGGTGCCATTCCCGTTTGGCGGCTTGCAGCGTCAGGTGCAGGTCGATCTCTTGCCCGACGCGCTGCGTGCAAACAATCTGTCGGGCAATGACGTCAGTGCGGCAATCGCTGCGCAGAATCTCATTCTTCCCGCCGGTACCCAGAAAATCGGTGACCTCGAGTACTTCGTTCAGCTCAATGCTGCGCCGGCGACCATCGCGGAGCTCAATGACATCCCGGTTACCACGCGCAACGGCAATGTCATCTACGTTCGTGACGTCGCCCACGTACGCGACGGATTCTCGCCCCAGACCAACATCGTCAGACGCGACGGCCATCGGGCCGTGCTGATGAGCGTTCTCAAGACCGGGAGCGCGTCGACGCTCGACATCATCAATGGTGTCAAGGAAGCCCTGCCACAGATTCGGACCACGGTCCCGCCGAGCCTGAAAATCGAGGCGATCGGCGACCAATCGCTATTCGTGCGCGCTGCGATCACGGGCGTCGTCAAGGAGGCGGCCATTGCGGCCGCCTTGACGGGCATCATGATCCTGCTCTTTCTGGGTAGCTGGCGCAGTACGGTCATCATCGCGATCTCGATTCCCCTGTCGATTCTCGCTTCGATCGTCTGCCTGTCGGCGCTTGGCGAGACGATCAACATCATGACGCTCGGAGGTCTCGCGCTCGCGGTAGGGATTCTGGTCGATGACGCGACTGTGACCATCGAGAACATCAACTGGCACCTTGAGCACGGCGAAGACGTGGAGCCTGCGATTCTCGCCGGCGCGCAGCAGATCGCCCTGCCGGCATTGGTCTCTACCCTCGCTATCTGCATCGTATTTGTTCCAATGTTCATGTTAGCGGGAATAGCGAAGTTTCTGTTTGTGCCGCTGGCCGAGGCGGTTGTGTTTGCCATGCTCGCTTCCTATCTACTCTCGCGTACCCTGGTACCGACGCTGGCCAAGTACTGGCTCAAAAAGCACGAGGAACATTCGAATGAGCCGGCGCCGACTTTCGCGGGACGTTTCGCGCAGGGATTCGAGCGTGGATTTGAGAAGCTGCGCGGCCGCTATCACGCGCTCTTAACTCTGGCCCTCTCGGGAGGCTATCGCTTTGCCGGACCCTTCCTGCTTGCAATGGCAGCGACGGCGCTGCTGGCATTTCCTTTCGGGCATTACCTCCCCGGCCTCGGACAGGACTTTTTTCCGAGCATCGATGGCGGACAGATCAAGCTGCACCTGCGGGCGCGTACCGGCATCCGCATTGACGAGACTGCAGCGCTGTGCGATTCAATCGAAGCGAGCATCCGCACCCTGATCCCGACCAAGGATCTCAGTACCATCGTCGACAACATCGGCGTGCCTTATAGCGGTATTAACCTCGCCTACTCGACGTCTGCGCCAGTTGGGCCGGGTGACGCGGACATTTTCGTCACGCTCACGCCCGATCATCGTCCGACAGACGAGTATGTACGCACGCTGCGTGACAAGCTCTCGGCGGCCTATCCTTCGGTGACGTTCTCCTTCCTCTCGGCAGATATCGTTACCCAGATCCTGAACTTCGGTCTGCCGAGTCCGATCGATGTGCAGATTTCGGGATTTAACGTCGAGGGTAATCGCAAATTTGCCAATGCGCTCCTGCAGAAGGTTCGCGGAATTCCCGGCATGGTGGATTCGCGCATCCAGCAGGCGTTCGACTATCCGCAGATCAACGTCGATGTCGATCGCAGCAAGGCGGCGCTGCTTGGCCTGGCCGAGCGTGATGTTGCCTCCAACCTCTTGATCTCGCTCTCGGGCAGCTTCCAGACTTCGAACTCATTCTGGATCGATCAGACAACCGGCACCCAATACAACGTCTCGGCGCAGACGCCGCAGTTCCGCATGAATTCGCTGCAGGATCTCGCAACCACGCCCATCACTTCCGCACCCGGGGTGTCCTCCCAACTCCTTGCCAACCTGGCGAGTTTTCACCGCAGCTCCGGACCTGCGGTCGTCAGTCATTACAACGCGACGCCGGTGGTCGATATTTTCGGAGCGGTCCAGGGGGCGGACCTGGGCTATGTATCGGCTCAGATCAATCAGGTCATCGCCAACACTCGCGCCGATCTGCCGCGTGGTTCGCAGATTGCGGTGCGCGGCCAGGTGCAGACCATGACCGACTCCTTTAACGGGCTTCTGATCGGCTTGGTCGGCGCGATCGTGCTGGTCTATCTCCTGATGGTCGTCAATTTTCAGTCATGGCTTGACCCCATGATCATCATTACCGCCCTGCCAGCCGCGCTGGCGGGCATCGTCTGGATGCTGTTTCTCACGCACACCTCGGTGAGCGTGCCGGCTTTGACCGGCGCAATCATGTGCATGGGCGTCGCAACTGCCAACAGCGTTCTCGTCGTCAGCTTCGCGCGCGGCAAGATGAACGAAGGCAGCGACGCGACCCACGCCGCGTCTGAGGCCGGCTTTACGCGCTTTCGCCCGGTACTCATGACGGCGCTCGCGATGATCATCGGCATGGTCCCGATGGCGCTCGGCCTGGGCGAGGGTGGTGAGCAGAACGCGCCGCTTGGGCGCGCTGTGATTGGCGGGCTTATTTTCGCCACGGTCGCCACGCTGTTTTTTGTTCCCACGGTATTTAAGCTTGTTCATGGGCGCGGTGACAGTCACCGCCCGGCGTAATTTCTCGTACGATTTTTGCGGAGCATCACATGTCTGAGCAACCATCGGATCCGGTTGTCGAGTCTCCCGACAGGGTCAAGCGCTATGTCGTGATTGTCGTGATCGTGGCCCTGCTGCTCGCGGTGTGGGGTGTCGCGAGCCGGGTAATCACGCGTGACGCCCTGGCCAAGGAGGCGCAAGACGCCGCGACCCAGACGGTCGCGACGGTCAAGCCCAAGAGCGGTCCGGTCAGCGAAGCTCTGGTTCTGCCAGGCAACGTGCAGGCCTTCTTCGAAGCGCCGATCTACGCGCGCACCAACGGCTACCTCAAGTCCTGGGAAGTGGACATCGGCACCCCCGTCAAGAAGGGCCAACTCTTGGCTGTCATCGAGACTCCTGAAGTGGACCAGCAGCTGAGCCAGGCACAAGCGGATCTGGCGACCGCGCAGGCGAACTACGATTTGGCCAAGACGACCGACGAGCGCTGGCAAGGCTTACTGAAGACCGAGTCGGTTTCCAAGCAGGATGCCGACGAGAAGGCCGGAGACGCAGCCGCCAAGAAGGCGGCGCTGCAGTCATCGCTTGCCAATGTCTCGCGTCTGCGTGACCTTGAAGGTTTTAAGCGGGTCCTTGCTCCTTTTGACGGGGTCCTGACGCAACGCACGACCGACATCGGTGCCTTGATCAATGCGGGGCAGAGTCCCGGCAATTCCCTGTTCCGCGTGGCCGACACCCATCGCCTGCGGATCTATGTGCTGGTGCCGCAACCCTATGCCGCGTCGGTTACACCGGGCATGGCCGCCGATCTGATATTTGTCGAGCACCCGGGCAAGGTCTACCCGGCGACCGTCGTCTTCACGGCGCGCGCGATCGAGCCCGCAACGCGCACTCTCCAGGTGGAACTGCAGGTCGACAACGCCAAGGCAGAACTATTCCCGGGCGCATACTCCGAGGTTCACTTCAAGCTCACCTCGCCAGTCACCACCGTCAGAGTCCCCGTGAACGCGGTGATCTTTCGCTCAAGCGGCAACCAGCTTGCCATCGTCGGACCCGACAACAAGGTCAAGCTCCAGAACTTCACCCAGGGGCGTGATTTCGGTCGCGAGATTGAAGTGGTCGCAGGGGTTGAGCTCAATGACAATGTCATCGTCAATCCGCCGGACTCGATCGCTGACGGCGCGCCGGTCCGCATCGCAGCGCCCGAGCCGGCGCCAGCGCAAGCAGCCGGCGCACATTCCTGATGCGAACTGCCAAGCGCCTCCTAGCCGGGCTTGTCGCCGGACTTGCCGGGTGCTCGCTCGCGCCTGACTATGAGACTCCCAAGACTGCCGAGCCTGCCGCCGCCTTCAAGGAAGCAGGGGCCTGGAGTCTAGCTGCCCCAGCCGACGCACAGGCGCGCGGGCCGTGGTGGACCAATTTTCATGACGAGAAACTTAATGATCTGGAGACCCGTATTGGGCTCGCCAATCAGGATTTGAAGGCAGCGCTGGCCCGGCTCGACAATGCGCGCGCCCAGACGCAGATCGCGCGCGCCGGGCTGTTTCCGAACATCACGGCAAGCGCCAGCGCGCAACGGCTACAGGCCTCTGCCAATTCGCCGACCTATATCGCGGGCAAGCCGACCATGGGAGATGACTACCTGGTCGGGGCAAATTTCTCCTACGAGCTGGACTTGTTTGGCCGGCTGCGCAATACCGTCGCCAGTGCGCGCGCCGGGGAGCAGGCCTCAGCTGGAGATCTCGGTGCCCTGGACCTCTCGACCCACGCGCTGCTTGCGACCAATTATTTCGCGCTGCGCGGGCTTGATGCCCAGCAGGAACTGCTCGATCGCACGGTCGCGGACTACGCCAAAGCCCTCAAGCTGACCGAGGATCTCTACCATGGTGGCGCGGGGCTGATCTCGGACGTAGACCAGGCGAGGGCGCAGCTCGAGACAGCAAAGACCCAGGCAGAAGACACGCGCCTGCGACGCGCCCAGATGGAGCATGCGATCGCGGTGCTGGTGGGCGAGCAGCCTTCAGCCTTCGGCATTGAGGCGCTACCGCTCAAATTGGATTCGCCGGTGCCGCGGATTGATGTTGGCCTGCCCTCGAAACTTCTTGAGCGACGCCCTGATGTCGCTGCCGCAGAGCGTCGGGTCGCCGCCGCGAATGCCGGCATCGGCATTGCGCGGGCCGCCTATTTCCCCGACTTCAGTCTGGACGCCACTGCCGGCTTTAATAGCGTGTCGGCCGGCAACTGGCTGTCGGCGCCGAGCCGCTACTGGTCGATCGGGCCCCAGGGATTGCTGACCCTCTTTGATGCCGGCCTGCACGATGCCCAGACTCGGGCGGCGCGCGCATCCTATGACGAGCAGGTTGCCAATTACCGCAATACGGTCCTGACCGCCTATCAGGATGTTGAAGACAATCTGGCGGCCTTGCGTCAGCTCGGCAAGGAAGGCGTGAGCGAAGCCGCAGCCGTTTCCGCCACGCAAGGCGCGCTCGATCAGGCGAACTTTCGCTTCAAGGGTGGTCTTGTCACCTACCTCGAAGTCGTCTCCGCAGAAAACGCTGCGCTTTCTGCTCGCCTGTCGGCCGTTGATATCCTCACTCGCCGGCTCACCGCAGAGGTCCTTCTGGTGAAGGCGCTTGGCGGTGACTGGCAGGCCAGTGAGGTCGAAACCGCAGAGGGTTCAGGTTCCAGAGAGGCGCAGGCCAACTAGGCTCGATAGCTTGGTGGCAGGGGATTGAGATCCCGAAACTGACGCTGGTGCCAGTACGGATAAGCGACCTGCGTTTGACTCGCCTCATCGAGCCTTGCAACCTGCTCTTCGGTGAGAGCAAAGCTTGCGGCACGCAAATTTGCGCGCAGCTGCTCCTCATTGCGTGCGCCAATGATGACACTGGCGATGGTCGGCTTTCTGAGCAGCCAGTTAAGCGCTATCTCTGGGACGCTCCTGCCGATTTCACCGGATAGGGCGTCCAGCGCATCGACCACCCTGTAGAGGTATTCGTCCGCGACGACCGGACCGCCCGCCGCGCCCTTGTGCAGACGACTTTGCTGCGGCAGTGATTGACCGCGCCGGACTTTTCCGGTCAGCCGTCCCCAGCCGAGCGGACTCCAGACCAGCGCCCCAAGATTCTCGGAGATTGCCTGCGGCATCAGTTCCCACTCGTAGTCGCGCCCGATCAGGCTGTAGTAGACCTGGTGAGCGACATAGCGCGTCCAGCCGAATTGGCGGCTGATATCAAGCGACTTCTGCATATGCCAGCCCGAGAAATTGGAAGCGGCGATATAGCGCAGCTTGCCCTGGCGTACTGCGGTATCGAGTACCCCAAGCGTCTCCTCGATCGGCGTGAGTGCGTCAAAGCCATGCATGTGGAATACATCGATATAGTCGGTGCGCAGGCGCTTGAGACTGCCTTCGATCTGCCGGGTCAGGTGATGGCGCGAGGATCCCTTGTTATTGGGGCCGCTGCCAAACGGGAATGTGGCCTTGGTCGAGATCAGGATTCGGTCGCGCGCCAAGTGGCGTACCGCTTCGCCAAGGATCTCCTCGGACAATCCCTGCGAATACACGTCGGCGGTATCAAAGAAGTTGACCCCGGCCTCGAGACAGACGTCGATCAAGCGGGTCGCCTCCTTGACGTCGGTTTCTCCCCACTCACGAAAAAATTCGTTGCCGCCGCCAAAGGTCGCAGTGCCAAAACACAAGACAGGCACTTTCAGACCGCTCTCGCCCAACTGTCGAAATTCCATAAGCCTCTCCACCATGGCAGCACAGTCTAGGATTATCCGGCCATCGGCAACAACGCGCTCGAGTGCGCGTCGACCTTGTTCGGGGTGGCTGTTACGCGCCTGCAGTGGCCGTATGTGGCCGATGCGGGGTCTGCTTGGGCCCTTGTTTTGCCCAATATTGCGAAACCTGGGTAAAACTGCTTCAACTATGTTGCAATGCCGCAATTCGTCACTATACTGAATTCATATCTCCTCTGAAGGAGGCTTTATGAACCCGCTGCTGCGTCGCATCATGAAAGACACAAAAGAGTCGTTTGCAGGAATGATCCCATCGGACACCGAGGTGGATTTTGAAGTGCCGCTCGAAAAAGCGCTGTCTGCGCTGACTTTGTCCCCGTCAGGCGCGCGGGAGCGTTCGCGCCAGCTTGAGACTTCGATGTCCTTGGCGATCCTCGCCGGCTGGTTTCATGGCTTTGCCGACTTTCTCTCCGGTTCACGCTACGCTGACCAGGAACGCTATCTCGCCGAAGCGAGCAACGTGATGGAGCTCGAGCAACGCATGCGCGCCCTGGAGCGCTCGGACGACCGCTTCGGGGTCTTCTAGGATGTGAGCCAGTGCGTGTGCGCCGAAGAGTATCGTCGCGCACGTCGCTGGTGCACCACCTGGCGCCTCCTCCCAATGGTGGAGGTCAGGTGCAGTGAAAATTGCCTCACGCACAGTGAGGCGATCCATTGGTGCACGATCCCACCAACTTGCAAATAGACTTTGCGGCGGAATAAACCCTGGCGGCGCGCGGTATCTCCATTGATGGGCAAGGAGGGGCCAGCGCGCAAATGTGTCGGATTCCACATGCGCCTTTTGCAGTTGCGGCATACCCTCAGTTGCCACTCGTCACATGGGCTTTGGCGTCTTGCCAACTGTCATAGAATCTTTGACTGATGTGTCCACGCATCTGTGCGTGCAAATCAAGAGCGCAAGTTCCCGGTGCGGCAGCATAATCTTCAGTAGACGGATGTCCCGAGAAACGGCCCATGCGCTTTCGCTATCTCCACACACGAATCGTCAGTGCCTTTGTCTTGCTGCTGCTGGTTGTCGAGGCAGCCGGCCTGGCACTGATCAATCGTGAGGAGACGGTCGATACCGAAGCGCGCGTGCAGCAGGCACTGACCGCCAGTGGCGGAGTTTTCCAGAAAGCGCGCGACGAGAACATCCGCCAGATGACGCTCGCGTCGAGCGGATTGACCAACGATTTCGCGTTTCGCGCGACGGTTGCCAATCCCGATCGCGCCGCGCTCGACCGGCAGACCATCAGCTCGGCCCTTGAGAATCAGCGCGATCGCATTCACGCCAGCGTGACCATGCTCGCCTTTATCGACGGTCAGATGATCGCCGATTCGAACGGCACGCCTTACTACGGCGAGTCCTTCCCTTATCCTGACATCATCCGCAGCGGCGAGGCCAGCGACGACCTGTCCACGTCGACCGTGGTGATGCTGGGCGACAAACTCTATGAGCTCATCGGTGTGCAGGTGCGCGCGCCCTTGCCCCTGGCGTGGTTTTTCATGGGCACGCGAATCGACGATCAGTTTGCAGCGAAACTAAAGAGCCTAACAGGACCGGACGTTTCGTTTTTTTCACGGCCTTCCGGTTCAGCCACCTGGAAGCTGATGGCGACCACCATTCCGGCAGACGAGCGGGATGCGCTTAGCCTGCAGATCAATGACGCCGGGATTCGCGGCGACGAGCGGCGCCTGACAATCGACACGGGCCGCCAGCAATACGGCACCTCGGTCAGGTGGATCGAGACCAGCGGCGGGACCCAGGTCGTGGCGGCACTGCATATTTCGATGACGACCGAACTCGAGCAGCTCGGCGCCCTGCGCAAAAAGCTGCTTTTTCTTGGCGTATTCTCGCTTCTGGCAACTGCCCTCGCTGGATTGCTGATCGGCCGCAGCATTACCAAACCAGTTAGCAAGCTCAGCGAGTTTGCGGCCAAGCTAGAGCAGGGCGACTACTCGCAGGCGCTTCCTATCGAGCGCGAGGACGAGATAGGAGCACTGGGATCGGCTTTCAATCACATGAGCAAGGCCATCGCGCGACGCGAACAGGAATTGCTCGAGGACGGATTGACGGGCCTGCCCAACCGGGTACGTTTTCTAAAGGAGCTGGCTGGATCGCTTGCCCAGGCCAAGGACAGCGGAGCATCAGTCACCGTCCTCGTGATGGACCTGGATCGCTTCAAGGAGGTCAACGATGCGCTTGGACACCATATTGGCGACCTGCTGCTAAAAGAGATAGCGCGCCGCCTGCAGGGTGTGACAAGACCGCAGGGCCACCTGACAGCGCGCTTTGGTGGTGATGAATTCACCATCCTCTTACGCAACTGCGATGCCGCTGCAGGGCGCGCAATCGCCGAGCGCCTTCTGGCCGAACTGGAGGCGACCGTTACCCTGGGCGGCAGCGACGCCAATAAATCGGTGGAAGTGATTGCCAGTGCCAGCATCGGTATCGCGCAGTATCCGGTCGATGCGACCGACATGAATACCCTCCTGCAGCACGCCGAGGTGGCGATGTATAGCGCCAAGCAGAGCAACAGCGGCCTGGCGACCTTCGTGCCGGCGCTCAACACCTACAGCGAAGACCGACTGGTGCTGATGGGCGAGTTGCGCCGTGCAGTCGGTGCAGGGCAGCTCGAACTGTTCTACCAGCCCAAAGTTGACTCAACCAGCGAAGCGGTCGTTGGTGTAGAGGCGCTCGTGCGCTGGAATCATCCCACGCGCGGACTCCTGGGTCCGGGTGACTTCATCCCCTTTGCCGAGAGCACCGGCTTCATCACCGTCATCACCCAGTGGGTCGTGCGTGCAGCCATCGCGCAGGCCGCGCGCTGGCGCTCGCAGGGTCGACGCCTGAACATTGCCCTCAATATCTCGGCGCGTGACCTGGCGCAACCGCTCTTGCCGCAGATGATCGACGAGCTGATTCGGGAATATGCGGCTGAACCATCCTGGCTCACTCTGGAGATTACCGAGAGCGCGATCATGGCCGATCCGAAGCAGGCCCTCGAAGTCGCCGAGCAACTGCATGCGATGGGCTTTAGGCTCGCGATCGACGACTTTGGTACCGGGTATTCCTCGCTTTCCTACCTCAAGCGCTTGCCGGTCGCCGAGCTCAAGATCGACCGCTCCTTCGTCTCACACATGGCAAGCGTCGAGGATGACGCGACCATCGTCGCCTCAGTCATCCATCTGGCTCACGACATGGGATTGAAAGTCGTCGCCGAAGGCGTTGAGGAGCTGTCTGCCTACCAGCTCCTGCGCGAACTCAAATGCGACAGCATCCAGGGCTACCTGATTGGCAAACCCCAGGCCCTGCCAAGCTTCGAGCGCTGGATTGACCAGAATGGCGGCCGCTTTGCACGCCTGCGGCTGGCTTGATGGCAGGCCACCTCGCCGGCAGGTGTCTTGGCCCGGCTCTCGTCTGGTATCTTCTGTGTGTGGCTGCGCGGGCCGATGACGGCCAGACCACGCTCGATCTGCGCGCCTTCAACGACTCGAACGTTACCAACGGGAGTGGCAACGGGGAGATCCGCGCCGACAGCGGACTCATCCTGTCGGCAAGCCGCGGCCTGCTGGTCGACCTTGACGAAGTTGGACTGCTCGAATTGTCCGGTCATGCGCGCCTGACCGGATACGGGCGCTACTCGGATCTCGACGAGTTGGCCCTGGGAGGAGAGGCGTTGCTTAGCCGAAAGCTTGGCCTCGGCCTTGCTGCTCCCTCGATCAATGCCCAGATCAGTGTCGACTACCTGGCCGATGACACGAGCCTGCGCACGGGCTGGCTTGATACGGCCATGCTCGGTGCCAGCTGGCGGGTTGCGCCGACGGTACGCATTTCTGGCGGCTTTGGATTTGAGTGGCGCATTCAGGATCAGATCAGTGGTGCCATCGAGGGTTATCCAGCTGACGTCTTCACCCAGTTCAATCACGTCGCCCACCTCGATCTGCAGCTGCAACTGGATGATCGGCTAAGCGTCATCGCGGCGATCGAGCGGCGTCGTGGCGACGCAGCGCTCAGCATGCCGGGCGCCCTCGATGCGGAGTACGACGATTCCCTCGCAGTCGCACGGGATCCGGTCTTTGGCGCCAACTGGGTGACCGAGAAGGTCGAAGCGACGAGCCTCATTCCGCGCCTTGGAGTGAGCCTTGCGTGCGGGCGCAACGCCAGCCTCGGATTCTCGATCAGTCGCCGCTTTACCCGCGAGCCAGGTGGCGACAGCTATAACGCTACGATAAGCGACATTACTTACACCGCACAGTTCTGAGGTCCAATTGAGTCTTCGGCGATTTTTTATGAATCACTTGAAACTGCCAGACGGCCTGCGTCTTCTGAAAGTTCTCGCAGGTGTCACGCTGGGTGCCTGCATGAGCGCCGAGGCCTCCCAGTTCACTGCGACCATTGTCGATGGCGAAGGGCATCCGCTGCCTGATGCGGTAGTGGTGTTGGTGCCGGTGGGTGGCGTAAAGGTTGCGCTGCATCCCCACGAGGAGATCGTCGACCAGATCGATCGCGAGTTCGTCCCTCACGTCAAGGCCATCCTCGTAGGATCGACAGTGCGCTTTCCGAACCAGGACAATATCCGGCATCACGTCTACTCGTTTTCGGTCGCGAAGAACTTCGAGCTCCCGCTCTACAAGGGCACCCAGGCGGCGCCGGTGCTGTTCGACAAGGCCGGCGTCGTCGTCCTCGGCTGCAATATCCATGATTGGATGCTCGGGTATATCTATGTCTCCGAGAGTCCCTACTACGGTATGAGCGGCGATGACGGCAAGATCGTCATAAAGGATCTCCCCAAGGGCAATTACGAGGCACGTGTCTGGCAGCCCGACATGCAGGCCACGGAAGAGTCCACTGCGCGTGCGCTGACTCTGGAGTCGGGCGACGCTGTGGGCGACTGGCAGATAGCACTCAAGAAGACCGCAAAGCTCAGGCGTGCACCGGTCGGCGCAGGCCACAGTTACCAATAGACTGATGGGAGCGGACGCACGGCGCTTGTCCCCTGGGACGCTTGCTCTGTGCGTTGGCGCACATCCATCTGGTACGCGCTTGACTTCGCGACAAGAATTAGAAAAATAGCGGGAATTAATCTCCAAACTTGCGATCCAAGCGCTATAGGCCTTGGTGCATGCCTTGCACGAGGTGATCCGTTTTAGGCGGGTCGAGCGAAATTCAGGTTTCCAACAATAAGACCAACTCGAGGAAGAACTTCATGTCACGACTATTGAGATCGATAACATTTGCCGCGGTCGCCTTGCTCGCGCCCTTGGCCGCGTCCGCACAGATCGGCGTCTCGGTGACCATCGCGCCGCCACCGCTGCCAGTTTATGAGCAGCCCCTGATACCCGGTGATGGCTATATCTGGACACCAGGCTATTGGGCCTGGGGCACGGACGGATACTTCTGGGCACCCGGGACCTGGGTGCAGCCGCCGGTAGTGGGCGTACTGTGGACACCCGGATATTGGGGCTGGAATGGCGGTGCCTTCCTGTGGAACGCCGGTTACTGGGGTCCCCATATCGGCTTTTACGGTGGCGTTAACTACGGCTTTGGATACGGTGGGGTCGGCTATCAGGGTGGCTACTGGAACAATGGCCGCTTTAACTACAACCGCAGCGTGAACAACATCAACACCTCGCTGGTCCACAACGTCTACAGCGAGAATGTCACCCACAACACCTTTAACCGAGTGAGCTACAACGGCGGTGCCGGCGGTACAAGTGTTGTCCCGACGCAGGGCGAGCGTATGGCCGCAGGTGCGCCCCATGAGGGCCCGACACCGGCGCAGGCGCAAAATGAGAGCGCCGCGCGCGGCAACCGCAGCACGTACGCGTCCGAAAACCATGGCAACCCGAGCGTTGCCGCGACGGCGCGACCGGGTGAGTTTTCCGGAGCGGGTGTCGTAGCAGCGCACGCTGCGGCGAGCGCGCGTCCGGCAGCAAGCCGTCCCCCGCAGGCCGGCGGCGCGCGGCCCGCGGCCGCGGCGCACACGGAAGCGGCGGCGCGGCCTGCGACACCGCAACACACCACTCGGCCACCCGTTTCAAGTGGCAGAGTCCATACCAGCCAGCCGCAGGCACGGCCAGCCGCTTCGGAGAATTCGCACGCGACGCGTCCAGCCGCTTCTGAGAATTCACACGCGACACGTCCAGTCGCTCAGCCGCGCCCCCAGGCTGCGTCCCAAGCGCGTCCCGCTACCCAGCCCCGGCCGCAAGCCGCTCCCCAGCCGCGGCCTGCGCCCGAGCAGCATAGCCAGCCGGCTCCTCATGCGGCCCCGGCGCAGAACTCGCACCGTGAAGAGCGACGCTAGCGCCTGCAGCGCGCCCGAATTCGCAAAAGCCTACCTCTTCCAGGTGGGCTTTTTTTTATCGACTCGATTCCGCGCGACCGGCGCGTCCATGTTTAGCTAGAATCGGAGCGGAACTCGACCGACGCTCTGGCCCGGTGGGTGTTTTGGGGGAAGCGCGATGAATTGCTTTAGACAGGCCTCGCTGGCGCTGGCCGCAGTCTCGCTGTGGGGCTGCGCGGCACCGTCCGATCGGGCAGAGGCTTCCCTCGAATCCCGCTCGGTCACGCCCTACATCGTCCAGGCGTGCATTCCTTCGACCTTCCGTCCGGACGCGCTGTCGATCGCGCGGTTGACGCTCGATGCGTCGGGCTGGGCCTATAACTCGGCAGACTGGCCGCTGCGCAAGCACACCGGAGCCGGCCAGCCGGTCTACGAAGTGAGCGTGGCGGCGCTCGAAGTGCTCAAGGTTCATGTTGCGACGCTCGATGCGAACGACTTTGTCTTTGGACCGCCTGCCTTACTGCCAGATCACGGCTGGACTGCCTGGCAGGCGCCCATGATGACCGAACGCCACGACCTGCCGGAACAGGAAAAATATTTCTATCGTCGCGAGCATCACCTCCCGGCGATTCCCCATCCACCGCGACCGGTCTATCCCCTGCTACGTTATCGGCGCACTCTGGCAGGAGGCGCCTCAGGCGACAACGAGGCGGGCGATACTGCCGCCATCATTCCTGGCTGCTGAGGGCGCGCGCGGCCAGGATCTGCGGGTGACGAGATGGCCAGCGCTTTCAGGATGGATGGGGCACGCCGAATGTCGACACGGTGATGGGTTCCGCGTCCATGCGGCGTATCAGTTGATCAAGACCGTCGCCGGATGCTGCGACCCCCTTCCTGTCGTCAGTCGCGCGACACAGAAGGTTGCTTTCGCTCCATTGGCCCGTACCGGGTCGCGCCAGCGCGCGAATCCAACCGGCTCGATCGATGATGAACTCCGTCCCCGACAGCTGCGACGGCGCGATTCCGGCCAAGCTGGCATAAGCCACCAGCGCGGCTGTGCTGGTCGCGCTGCACTGTGCTCTTGTAACTGCACCCGGCGTCTGCACAAGCACTGTCGCAAGACGCGGATCTTCGGCGCGTTGCGCAAGTAGGGGATTTGCGAAGACGATGCGAATGCGCTGGCCACGCCAATCCGAAATCGACTTCGCGCGGCCGTCGCCGCAATGGAACTCGAAGTCCGGTGCGAGCACCGGCGAGGGCCATACCCCTTCCCGTCGCAACTCCTCGCCGGCTCCGAGCACCCGTAAAGCCCGGATCAGGTCCCAAGTGTCAGAGTCTGACAGCGCGTCGGCAGAACCAGGCATGGTCATCACTCCTGAACGACTATGCATGCCGTTTCGAATTCTCCAGAAGGTTTCGCCCTCGCGCCTGCGCCAGAGTAGGGCACCTGACAGGCGTGGTGGCCAGACCGGCAAGCGTGCTGCCAGCGGTGTTTCCCCAGAACCGTCCGCGGCGTGGCAGGTCGCGCAATGTGCCTCATAGAGCGCCAGACCGTGCCCGATTGAATCGACGTCAAAATGTGCGGGCGCACGCTGAAAGCTCGTTGGCACCGATTCTGTTAGAACCAAGGATGAGCTTGGCCATGGAAAGGCGCCCACCAGGGCGATCGATGCAAACCAGAGTTGCCAGCGCAGGCGACTCTTGATGGCACCGATGGTCACCATCACGGCGATGACTGTCGCTGCCGCACAGGACCAGGCAACTAGACGTAAGAGGCCCGCGTCCATGGCAAGCGTTTCGACGGCGATGCGCTGCGCGAACGGCCATTGTGCCTGCCCACTTGTGGCGGGTGTGAAGCCGAGCGCGAAAAGCGCGCTGACAAGGTCGGCTTGCGCCGCCTCCAGGAGCCCGAGGACAATATTGGAAACGCCCGGATCTGCCGGATTACCAAGTCCCATCTAGCCCCAGCGCTTGCAAGGTCCGATGGCGCAGCGAGTTCAAGGCCGGGTCACCACGATGCCTCGGATAGGGCAAGTCGTTGCGCAGTTCGGTAACGATTCGCGCGGGCCGGTTACTGAGCACGATGACGCGCTGGGCCATGAAGAAGGCCTCCTCGATGTCATGAGTAACCAGGAGCGCTGAAAATCCGGTGCGCCGCCAAAGCCCGACCAGTTCGCTTTGCATAGCCAGACGGGTAAGCGAGTCGAGCTTGCCGAGGGGCTCGTCCATGAGGAGCAGGGCCGGATCGTTGACCAGAGCGCGCGCCAATGCGACCCGCTGCGCCATGCCCCCGGACAATTGGTGCGGAAGCGCCGTCGCAAACTCCCCCAGCCCAACCAGGGCGAGCGCCTCGTCGACGCGATGCCGTTGACTGCGCAGCACGCCCCGCGCCTGGAGTCCGAGCGAGGCGTTTTCCCAGACGGTGCGCCACGGGAACAGGGTAGGGTCCTGAAATACCACAATGCGCGACGGTTCAGGACGGACAATGGGTAAGTCGTCATGGGTCAACTGCCCGACGTCGGCACGCTCAAGTCCCGCGATCAGGCGCAGCAGAGTCGACTTCCCACAGCCGCTTGGTCCAAGCAGCGCAACAAACTCACCTGGCTCGACGGTCAGGTCAATCCGCTCGAGCACCGGCAGCGTCCCGGTCTTGAGGGGAAAGCAGTGGCTCACGCCTCGAGCGACGATGCGCGCACCAGACCGTGCAGTTACGTGCGGCTCGGCGCCCGCCCGCGCTAGCGCCAGCCCTACCATTTCAGGGTTCCCTTCTGCCACGACAGGACGCGCGCCCGCAAAGCGAAGAGCAGAGTGATCAGACTTGAGCAGACGACTGCCATGACGAGCAGCGCCGCATACATGTTGCTGTAAGACGCCCAGCCCTGAGCCCAGGTGAGGTACCAGCCGAGCCCCGACTTGACTCCCATCATTTCCGCCGTGACGAGGATGGAGAAGGAGGCCCCCAATCCCATGAACAGGCCTACGAAGACCTGGGGCAATGCTGCTGGAATCGCTACTCGACGGATCAGGAACCACTCGTTAGCGCCGAGGGTGCGCGCGACGTCGTAGTAGCTGCGATTGACGCCCGCGACACCGGACCAGGTCAATATCGTCACAGGGAAGGCGGTAGCAAGGGCAATCAGAAAGACCGCCGCCGAATAGCTAGACGGAAAGGCGAAAAAGGCCAGGGGCAGCAGAGCCGATGCCGGAATCGGTCCGAGAAAGCGGATGACAGGATGTGCCCAGTAGCCAACGGCGCGCGACCACCCCACCGCGACACCGATCAGAAAGCCGGCGGCGGCCCCGCAGCTCACGCCAAAGAGCAACAGACGCAGAGAACCCAGCGCGCAATCGGCAAGCCGCTTCCAATCCTCAAGATAGACTTCGACCAGGGCAGTCGGCGGCGCAAAAAAAGGGGCGGGCAGCAAGCCGAGCTTGGCCGTCACCACTTCCCATGCGCCAAGCCCGGCCGCGAGCGCGACTAGCCATGGCGCCAGCGCATGCAGCCGCACAATCCACTCAAAGCGGGCCCAGACGCGAGCGATGCTGTGCAGCGAAAATAGCCCGGCGGCAATAAGCAGTGCCGCGCAGCCGGATTCACGCGTGTATGCCCAGTCACCCATCGCGGCTGGCTTGTTGGGCCACCAGAGGGTGAGTACTCCGAGCAGTGCCCATGTCAGGACCGCCGCTGCCAGGGGCAATGTCACAGGGCGGACCTGCCGGGCGGCGCTCTTGGGCAGCGTCGCGACCGCCGCGCTGGTGGCTAGTGACTCATCGAGCACTGCGCTCATGCGCTAGGCCAGAACATCGGCAAAGACGAACTGCGAGAAACGTACCGGATCGGTACTTTTCTTCAGGACACCAACCGCCTGGAAGTCGCGCGCAAAGAACTCGATCTCTGCCTCGAGCTCGCGTCCGACCGGATGGTGATGATGGGTGAGCGAGCCGAGCAGTGCGCGCAGATCCTCGACGGGGACTTTCGGCGAATACTTGGCAAAAAGCTTTGCCGCCTCGTTGGGATTGTCCGCAACGAAATCGGAGGCCTGCAAAATGGCGCGCGCCACACCCGCGGCGACCGGCCGCTCATTGCGCACCAGATCGCCGCGCGCCCCGACAACACAACACACCTTGTCCTTGTATGCGCCGCTCAGATTGGTGGCTATCTCGTGGTAGACCCCAGGGTTGCGTTTTTCGAGGAGGTACAGATTGGGATCAGAGTCTGCGATCGCCTGAATCTCTCCTTTGTCGATGGCGACGCCCAGCACGTCGGCTGGGTACTGGCGCCACGACACGTCTTTGTCGGGATCGATACCATTCTTGGCTAACAGGATCGAGAAGAAGTTCTTGCCGGGCGCACCGAGGTCAGGCACACCAATCGTCTTGCCGCGCAGACTTTCGAGGGTGACCGTGCCTGCTGCCTTGGTACCCAATAGACGCACGCAGCCGCCGTGCGAGCTACTAATGAGCTTGACGTCAAAACCTGCCTCAAGCGGCTTGAGCCAACGGTGGATCATGCCGACTGCGGCATCCGCTTTGCCAGCCGCGAGGGACTCGAGCAGTTGATCGGTTGACCCGGTGTAATTGACCAGATCTACCAAAACCCCGTTACGCTCGAAGTAACCCTGTTCCTGGGCAACCACGATTGGTGACAGACAGAAGGCGTTCGCGTTCCAGGCGAAGGTCAGCTTGCGCGGCGCGGCCAGGGCGCCCGAGGTCGAAATTGCGATCTGAGTAAGCGCCGCCGCGCCCGCGATCGCGCCGAGGAATTTGCGTCGCGTAAAAGGCCTCGGGTTGGCGGCGGCCATCTGCCCCTGGATGGACATGGAGCCCGTTCTCTTAAGCATCTAAGCTTTTCCCTTCGCGCTCAGGCGGCCTTGGATTGGCGCGCGTGGGTCCGCGCATGAACCAGTTCTCGGGTACGGGGAATCAACTCGCGCCCATACTCGATCGCATCATTCAAGGGGTCAAAACCGCGGATCAGAAAAGTCGTCACCCCCAGGTCGTAGTAATCGAGCAGGGCTTCGGCGACCTGCTCGGGCGTGCCAACCAGTGCAGTCGTGTTGGCGCGCGCCCCGGTTTCCTTCGCGATAGCGGTCCACAAGCGCCGATCGATGCGCTCACCACGCTCGGCGGCCGCGAGCAGACGGCGCGCGCCCTCGCTTTGCTGCGGACCCCCGCGGCTATAACCTTGCGCTACGCGTAGCTGCCGAGTCTGCTCCAAAAATCCCTCGGCGCGCTGCCACGCCTCATCCTCAGTTTTGGCGAGGATCGGTCGAAACGACACTGAGAAGCGCACGCTGCGCCCGTTCTTGGCGGCCTCTGCCCGTACGCGAGTCGTGAGTTCCTCTACCTGGTCGAGCGACTCGCCCCATAAAGCATAGACATCGGCGTGTCTGCCGGCGACCGGGATGGCGGCCTCCGAGGCGCCCCCAAAATAGATGGGAACGTGCGGCTGCTGTACCGGTTTGACCTCTGAAAAACCGGCCTCAAAACGGTAGTGCCGGCCTTCGTGATCGAAGGGCTCCGAGCTGGTCCAGATGCGGCGTAACAGGGAGAGGTATTCATCGGTGCGCTCGTAGCGCTGGTCATGATCCAGATAGTCGCCATCCCGGCGCTGCTCCGAGTCGGAGCCACCGGAAATGAAATGCACGCCAAGTCGACCGCCACTGAACTGGTCCAGTGTCGCAATCTGGCGCGCCGCCAGCGTTGGCGCCGTGAATCCGGGTCGGTGTGCGAGCATGAAATGTATCCTGCTGGTATGCGCCGCCGCATACGCGACGGTCAGGGTCGCGCTCGGACCGGTCGAGTGATGGGGCACCAGTACGCGATCGAAGCCAGCCTCTTCGTGCGCCACGGCAAACGCGCGCAAATATTCATGATCGATCGCCGGACCCCGGGCGGGATGGATCTCCGAGACCTTTTGGGTCTGGATCATGCCGATGAATTCAATGCTCATGAAGTGCCACCTCGCTCCAATCGTTAACGTCGCAAGAGGACACGGCAGCGCTTGCCTGACCCCGGAGGATGCGCCCTGAACCTTAGCTGCGCGCGGCACGTCTTACAAATTACAAAAGCAAATTTGCATGGACGGTTTGCGGGTTTCACCGCGCGCGAGCCTTGGGCTATGGTGGGCGGTCCCCACTCGAAGGCCGTCATGAGACTAGCCAGTCCGCGTGAGGCGGTCCTCTCACTTGCTCATGCACCTGAGTCGGCGCCGCATCCCTTAAACAATGCGCATCACCTCGATTCGCTTCTCGCCGACTTGGCGCGCGTGTTCGAGCAGCGCGCTGAAGGACACGATCGGGAAGCACGATTTCCATTTGATAACCTTGCCGATCTGCACGAGCACGGCTTGATCGCGGCCGTGGTGCCGCAGTTCGCGGCTGGCGGTGGTGCCAGTCTTGCTACCGCGCGTCGCATCATCGCCTCGATCGCGCGGGCAGAACCATCGACGGCGCTGATCCTGACGATGACCTTCCTCGTGCATCGGTCGCTCTCGCGTGCGGACTCTCGCTGGAGCGAGCGCTGGCGCGACGAGCTGTGGCGCAGCGCTGTTGAGGACGGCGCGCTGGCGAACGCCTTGCGCGTGGAGCCGAATCTCGGAACGCCGGCGCGCGGAGGTTTGCCCGCGACGCTTGCCAGCCGATCGCTAGATGGCTGGACTCTTACGGGCCACAAGCTCTACACCACGGGCATTCCGGCGCTGCGCTGGCTGGTGGTGTATGCCCGTACCGATGAGACGGAGCCGCGTGTGGGCTATTTTCTCGTGGCGCGCGACTCGCCCGGCATCCGGGTCATCGAAAGCTGGGATCATCTCGGTCTGCGCGCCAGTGGCAGCCATGAAGTGGTGTTTGACAAGGTCGCATTGGGGCACGACCAGGCCGTCGACATTCGCGTGCCGGGTCAATGGGGTGACGGCCCCGACGCTGACTATTACGCGTGGATGATCACGCTTCTAGGCGCGCTCTACGACGGGATTGCGCGGGCGGCCCGTGAATGGATACTGCAATTTCTTGTCAATCGAGTGCCGGGCAATCTCGGCGCGCCATTGTCCACCCTGCCGCGCATTCAGCAGCAGGTCGGAGAAATGGATGCACTGCTCTGGGCCAATTCGACCTTGCTCGACGATCTGGTTCGCCGCGCCGACGATGATGCAGCCCCCTCGGTGGCCCAGAGCGGACTGGTAAAGTTTCAGGTCACCAACAACGCTGTTCGGGTGGTCGATCTAGCCATGCAGCTTGCCGGCAACCATGGCCTGTCGCGACACAACCCGCTCGAGCGCCATCACCGCGATGTACTGTGCAGTCGTATCCATACCCCCCAGGACGACAGTATCCTGGTGACGGCAGGCAGAGCGGCTTTTGAGCGCGATTTCCCGCATGGGCCAGGTCCGATTGGTTCCGGCTAGCGCTTAACCGGATCGTCGCTTCGCAAACCGGATTCAGTTCTTATATGCGCAATATCAATTCGCGCTCTTGATTCGAGTTCTAACACTCTCCACAGGCTGCCTTCGCCCATGTCGGTCCTTACCATTGCAGGCAGTCCCGCCCGCCAGAGTCGCTCCAGCGCACTGCTTGGCTATGTTGATGATCGGCTCGCTGCGCGTGGCATTGAGACCAAGCGAATGGGCCTGCGCGATGTGCCGGCTGTCGATCTCGTCGAGATGCGCTGCCATTCCGAGGCGGTACGAATCTGGCGCGCCTGGGTGAGCCATGCGCAAGCACTGGTGATCGCGACCCCGGTCTATAAGGCATCCCTGGGCGGTGGTCTGAAGGCGCGCTGGCCGGCAAGCTGGTCTTGCCCCTGGCCACAGGCGGTAGCCCTGCACACCTACTGGCACTCGAATACGGGTTCAAACCGGTTCTTTCGGCCCTGGGTGCGCGTCATATCCTAAGCGGCGTGTATGCGACCGAGGACGACATCGAGTTCTCCGACACCGAGACCGCTAACATCGCCGGCCCACTACGCAAGCGACTCGACGACGCAATCGATGAATTGGCGCGCCACGTGCCGGGCGTTCGGCCCGCAGCGTCGCTGCCGCGTCGGGTAAACGGGGTTTTCTCGGCGTGCTGCAAAGTCTCGTGATGGCGCCCGTTAATATCCATATGGAATATAAGAATAACAATATATTCCTTTACATTATAAACGGGCCTGCTTAGCATTTCGTTCTTGTCTACGAGAGCGGCATGTATCAATACGACTCCATCGATGCGGCGATGGTGGCAGATCGGATCCGTCGGTACCGCGACCAGCTAGCCCGATTTCTCGCGGGTCGCCTCGCGCCCGACGAATTCCTGCCCCTACGCCTGCAAAACGGCCTGTACATCCAGCGCCACGGCCCGATGCTGCGCATCGCGATTCCCTACGGGCTGCTCGCCGCGCGCCAGTTGCGTGCGCTCGCTGATATCGCGCGGCGTTTTGATCGTGGCATCGGGCACTTCACGACGCGCCAGAACATCCAGTTCAACTGGATCAAGCTCGAGGAGTCGGCCGATGTCCTCGAGGTTCTCGCCTCGGTCGAGATGCATGCGATTCAGACCAGCGGCAATTGCGTGCGCAATACGACGAGCGATCATTTCGCGGGCGTTGCCGCCGACGAGATCGACGATCCCCGGATCACCTGCGAGCTCATCCGCCAGTGGTCGACCTTTCATCCCGAATTCGCACTCCTGCCCCGCAAGTTCAAGATAGCGGTGAACGGCGCGGCCCGTGACCGGGCGGCGATACTCGTGCACGATGTTGGGATCCAGCTCGTGCGCGATGAGTCAGGCCATCCCGGATATCGGATTTTCGCGGGCGGCGGCCTTGGCAGAACGCCTGTCATCGGAGAGCTGGTTCGCGACTATCTGCCGCGCGAGCAGCTGCTTAATTACCTCGACGCACTGCTGCGCGTCTACAACCGCTTTGGTCGGCGCGATAACAAGTACAAGGCGCGCATCAAGATCCTGGTGCGCGATCTTGGCGTTGCCGAATTTGCCAGGCTCATCGAAGCGCAATGGCAGGAAATCAAAGCGAGCGAGGGGATCGTCCCTGATGAAGAGTTCGCGCGCATGGAGCAATTCTTCCGGCAACCCGACTATGTGCACGTGGCCGGCGACAGCCATGCCTTGCAGGCGCAACTGGCGGCCAATCGCGGATTTGCCAACTGGTTCAAGCGCAACGTAAGCGCACACAAGGTGGCGGGGTATGCCGCAGTGACCCTGTCCTTGAAGAAGACCGGCATACCGCCCGGCGACGTCACGGCCGCTCAGATGGATGCAATCGCGGACCTCGCTGACCGATACAGTTTTGGCGAGATCCGCGTCTCGCATGAACAGAACCTGATCTTGGCGCACGTGCGCGAAGATCACTTGTTCGATATCTACGAGCGCGCCCGTAGCCTTGGCCTCGCGACGCCCAATATCGGCCTGCTCACTAATATCATCTGCTGCCCGGGCGGCGACTTCTGCTCGCTCGCCAATGCCAAATCGATACCGGTCGCCCAGGCGATCCAGGAACGCATCGAGGAGCGTGTGGATGCCATCGACTATCTGCACGACATCGGCGAACTCGATCTCAACATATCCGGCTGCATTAATGCCTGCGGCCACCATCACGTCGGCCATATCGGCGTGCTCGGTGTCGACAAGAACGGCGAGGAGTGGTTTCAGGTAACCATCGGTGGCGAGCAGGGCGAACACGCCGCCATCGGTCGCGTCATCGGCCCTTCGTTCGCGCGCCATGAAATGGCCGACGTCGTCGAGCGGCTCCTGGAGGTTTACCTGGACAGGCGCCATCACGGAGAGCGCTTTGTCGATACCGTACATCGGCTCGGAATCGAGCCATTCCGCGAAAACGTCTACGAGGAGCGGGCATGTCTAAATTGATCGGTGGCGGGCGTGATTCCGGTGGCGTGATTCTCGACGATCGCTGGAGGTTCGTTGATAGCGAGGCACAGTTTCGCACTCTGAGACCCGGTCAGGCGGCCTACATGCCTCTGGCAGTCTGGCGCACGGTGCGTGCCGAGCTCCTTGTCACCGGCCGCCCCCTCGGTGTGCTGCTCGGCGCGACCGATGAGCCACGCGAGCTTGCCGATGACGTCGGAAAGCTCGCCCTGATTGCCATCCATATCGAGAAATTCTCCGACGGGCGCGGCTATTCGCTGGCGCGTATCGTGCGCGAGCAGCTTGCATATCGCGGCGAGCTGCGTGCAACGGGCGATGTCCTGCGCGACCAGATCTTCAACCTGTCGCGCTGCGGCTTTGACAGCTTTGCGCTGCGTGAGGACCAGGATGTCGAAGATGCGTTCAAGGCCTTTTACGACTTTCGCGAGTCGTATCAGGCGAGCGTCGAGCGGCCTACACCGCTTTATCGACGCCGCTTAAGCGCGCTCGCCGCTCTTGCCGGGGATGAGGCGCCATGAGTCTTGATGAGCGCGTTGCAGAGCTCTCTGCCCTCCTGAATCGAATCGAGGTGCAGTTCGCTCCGGCGCTATTGATGACCAGCTTCGGTGCCGAAGACATGGTGCTCATCGATGCGATTGCGCGCGGTCGGCTCGGCATTGACATCGCCACCCTCGACACCGGACGACTGCCTGAACAGACCCATGATCTCTGGCGTACCGTCGAGTCGACCTACGCGCGCAAGGTGCTCTCGTTTCATCCTCAGGCCGAAGCGCTTGGACAGTACATCCGCACCAATGGCGCGAATGCCTTTTACGACAGCGTCGCCCAGCGCATGCAATGCTGTGGGATCCGCAAGGTCGAGCCGCTCGGGCGGGCCTTGAAGGGCCGCGCGGCCTGGATTACGGGCATGCGGCGCGAGCAGGCGGCTTCGCGCGCGTACATCCTCCTGGAGGAAAGCGACGCCGAACACGGTCTCGTGAAATTCAATCCGCTCGCAGACTGGAGCACCGATGAGGTCTGGCAATACCTCAATCAATACGAGGTTCCTCACAACCGGCTGCACGATCTCGGCTATCCCAGCATTGGCTGCGCACCCTGCACGCGCGCGATCCAAGCCGGCGAGGATCCAAGGGCCGGGCGCTGGTGGTGGGAGCAGGCCGGTGCCAAGGAATGCGGCCTGCACATCCGTGAAATTCCCGTGGCGGTGACAGCATGAATCTGGATAGCGATCTGCTCGAGGGCAGTCCACCAATCGGGGCAGCGCGGCAGGTCCGCGAGCCTGCGATAAGGTCGCTTGGCGACGAGCAGCTTGTTTGGCTCGAATCCGAGGCGATTCACATCATGCGCGAGGTGGCAGCGCAGTGCAAAAATCCCGTGCTGCTGTTTTCCGGTGGCAAGGACTCAATCGTTTTGCTGCGCCTCGCAGAAAAGGCCTTTCGTCCGGGGCGCTTTCCGTTTCCCCTGATGCACATCGACACCGGACACAATTTCCCCGAAGTCATCGAGTTTCGCGATCTGCGCGCACACGAGTTGGGAGAGCGGCTCATCGTGCGTTCGGTTGAGGACTCGATGCGGACCGGGCGGGTGCGCCTGAAATCAGCCGATGAGAGTCGCAACCCGCATCAGAGCGTTACCCTGCTCGATGCGATCGAAGAGTTCGGCTTTGACGCCTGCTTTGGTGGGGCGCGTCGCGACGAGGAAAAGGCGCGCGCCAAGGAGCGCATTTTTTCGTTTCGCGATAGTTTCGGACAGTGGGACCCCAAGAATCAGCGTCCGGAACTCTGGAGTATCTACAACGCGCGCGTCCACGCGGGCGAGCACATGCGCGTGTTTCCCATCTCCAACTGGACCGAACTCGATGTCTGGCAGTACATCGCCCGCGAAAAGCTCGCTGTACCGTCGATCTACTTCTCGCACACCCGGGAACTGGTGCGTCGCAATGGTGCCCTGTTGCCGGTCTCGCACCTTGTCAAGGCAGAGGCCGGCGAGACCGTGCAGTCGCTGCGAGTCCGGTTTCGAACCGTCGGCGATATGACCTGCACGGCGCCCGTTGAATCGCACGCCAGTTCCCTTGAGTCGATTATCGCCGAGACGGCCGCTACCCGCATCACCGAACGCGGGGCCACGCGCATCGATGACCAGACCTCGGAAGCAGCCATGGAGCTGCGCAAGAAGGAAGGATATTTCTGATGGCTGATCGAAGCGTATTGCGCTTTTCGACCGCCGGCAGCGTCGATGACGGCAAGAGCACCCTGATTGGGCGGCTCCTCTTTGACGCAAAGTCGATCCTAGAGGACCAGCTCAGCAATCTTGCGCGGGTAACCGCCAGGCGCGGGGGCGTAGGCGGCAACACCGATTCGGATATGGAGCTGGATCTGGCCCTTTTGACGGACGGGCTGATCGCCGAGCGCGAGCAGGGCATCACCATCGATGTCGCCTATCGCTATTTTTCGACGCCCGAGCGCAAGTTCATCATCGCCGACACCCCGGGCCATGAACAGTACACGCGCAATATGGTGACTGGCGCCTCGACGGCCGACCTGACGATTATCCTCGTCGACGCAAAAAAGGGACTCTCAACCCAATCCCTGCGCCACGCGCTCGTCGCATCCTTGCTGGGCATTCGCCACATCGTCGTCGCGATCAACAAGATGGACCTCGTGGACTGGTCCCTTGAGCGGTTTTCAGAGATTCGTGGCCACCTCGAGGCGCTGCGCGGGCGCCTGCAACTGCCTGAACTCCATGTGCTACCCCTCTCGGCGCTGCTTGGCGACATGGTCGTCTCGCGCGGCGCGCATCTTGACTGGTACAAGGGCCCAACCCTACTCGAGATTCTCGAGGCGGCTGGACTTGACGGCGATGACGGCGAGGCGCTGCGCTTTCCGGTACAGCTGGTCAGTCGACCTGGCATCCCTGGGGCCTATGCGCGCGGCTATATGGGGCGCATCGAGGCCGGCAAAGTGGCGCGTGGTGATCGGGTAGTGGTCGAGCCCGGCGGACTCGTCACCAGAGTGCGCGATATCCTCACCTTCGAGGGCTCTTTGACCGATGCCAGCGCTCCGCAGTCGGTTACCCTGATCCTCGAGGATGAGCTTGATGTCTCGCGCGGCGATCTGATTGCCCACGAGCACGCCCGTCAGAGGGTCGCACACCAGTGCACTGCCATGGTGTGCTGGATGGATCGCGAAGCACTCGACCCGAACCGCAAGTACCTGTTGCAGCAAAATTCGCGCGTGGCCAAGGTTCGGGTCTCGTCGATCGACTATGTGCTTGACATCGCGAGTCTGGCTCCAGAGGGACGCAGTACCACGCTGCAGATGAACGACATCGGGCAAGTCGTGCTGCAATCGCGCGAGGCGCTTCTGCTTGACGATTACGCGAGTCACCGCGGTACCGGTGGCTTCATTCTGATCGATGAGACCAACAACCATACGGTGGCGGCCGGGATGGTGGTCAGCCGTGACCCGGAGCACGTCGCATGAACAAGGTCTTTCTGGTCGGTGCCGGACCGGGTGCCCCCGATCTTCTGACGGTGCGTGCCCATCGGCTGATCGAGAAGGCAGACATCGTTTTTTACGATGCCCTGATCGATCCGCGTATGCTCGAGCTCGCCAGCCACGCGCGCAAGATCGCGGTTGGCAAACGTTGCGGCCGGCATTCGAGCGCGCAGCAATTCATTAACCGGCGGCTCATCGAGGCAGCCAGGGAATATGCATGCGTGGTGCGCTTAAAAGGGGGTGACCCAATGCTTTTTGGCCGCGCCCAGGAAGAGATCGACGCACTTAACAAGGCCGGTGTGGAGGTCGAGGTCGTGCCGGGTGTCACTGCGGCGCTCGCCGCGGGCGCGGCGCTCGGTGTGTCTCTGACCCGCCGCTCACTGGCACGCTCGGTGGTATTTGCAACTCCGCGCGTCGGCGCGAACGAGGGGCAGTCGGATTGGCAGCGCGCAGCGGCGAGCGCGGATACGCTCGTGCTCTACATGGCGGCAGGGGAGATCGAGCGCTGTGCGCTGGAGCTTCTGGCGGGGGGCCGCTCACCCGACACGCCAGTGGCAATTGTCTACGGCGCCTCCTGGCCCGATTCGCAACACGGCTTTGCCTTATTGGGTGAATTGGCCAGGGGTTGCGGTATGCCCCTTAGTTCTACTACGCTGCCCTGCACCATTTGCATTGGCGAGGTGTACCGTGAGCGCTACGTGCAATCGCTAGTGGAGCGCAGCCGCGCGTTCGGCAAGGCCGCCTAGGATCCGCGCGGTACCTGTGAACCGAGTCTGAATACCTGACTCCAACCTATCGCGGCTGATCCGCTATGATGTCCATCCCGCGCAATTGATTCCAGGCACTCCATGACAGAAGCCGGCACTCCGATCGAGGCGCTCCTTGCCAGCGCGCACCAACGCGCGCTTAGCGGTAAGCTCAGCTATCAGGGCGTGGTCACGCCGACCGAAGCCTGGGAACTGATGCAGGACAAGCAGGCTCACCTCATCGACGTGCGCAGCGCCTTCGAATGGGAGTACGTAGGCCATATCCCCGGCAGTACGCTCGTGGAGTGGAAGCACCTTCCCGGGGGCGAGTTCAACGTCGATTTTCTGTCCCAGCTCGCCGAGGTCGGCGGCAAGTCAGAGAACTATCTTTTCCTGTGTCGCAGCGGCGCGCGTTCGCACGCCGCGGCGACAGCTGCCGCTGCGGCAGGCTACCGCGGGGCATTCAATATTTTAGAAGGATTCGAGGGAGACCTCGATGCACACAAGCAGCGTGGAAAAACCGGTGGCTGGCGACATGCCGGCTTGCCGTGGGTCCAGGGCTAAGCACCCGAGGATCCACACTCACCTTAACCAGGAGGCGCAATCATGGCATTACGAATTGGCGACATAGCACCCGACTTTACCCAGGAATCGACGGCCGGGCCGGTGCATTTCCATGAGTGGCTGGGAGACAGCTGGGGGATTCTGTTTTCACACCCCAAGGATTTCACGCCGGTCTGCACCACTGAGCTTGGCTACACGGCCAAGCTCAAGGAGCAGTTCGCCAAGCGCAACGTCAAGGTGCTTGCTGTCTCTGTCGATGCGCTGGATTCGCATACCAAGTGGGTCGGTGATATCAATGAGACCCAGAAGACCACGGTGAACTTCCCGATCCTGGCAGATCCCGATCGCAAGGTATCGGATCTCTACGACATGATTCATCCGAACGCCAACGACACCTTCACGGTGCGCTCGGTGTTTTTCATTGATCCCAAGAAGAAGGTGCGCGCCACCATCACCTATCCGGCCAGTACCGGTCGCAATTTCGATGAAGTAGTGCGGGTGATCGATTCGCTCCAGCTCACCGACAATTACAGCGTGGCCACTCCGGTGAACTGGAAGTACGGCGAAGACGTCATCATCGTGCCTTCGCTGCAGGATCCTGAGGTGATCAAGCAGAAATTTCCGAAGGGATATACTGCGGTAAAGCCATACCTGCGGATTACCCCGCAACCCAACTTGCCATGACGATTTCTTCACTTGGACCAAGAAAGCTCGCCCTCGCGGGCTTTTTTGTTTGTGCTGGCCTGATCGGCTTCGCACTGTATCTGCAGTACTTTGAGAATCTTGAACCCTGCCCCCTGTGCATGCTGCAGCGCATCTGCTTTTTTGCACTGGGCATCTTGTTCCTCTTGGCGGCAATACAGGGTCCGGGCAAGCTCGGGGTGCGAATTTACGCGATCCTGGAGTTCGCGGTTGCGGCGACGGGTCTGGGCTTTGCGAGCCGTCACGTACTCTTGCAGTGGTTTCCACCGGACGTGTCTGCCTGTACCGCGGATCTATTCTTTCAGCTCAGCCGCTTTCCCGTGCTGCGCGTCGTTCGCAAGGCCCTCGAGGCGACAGGGGACTGTGCCAAGGTCGACTGGACCCTCTTTGGACTGTCGATCGCCCAGTGGTCGTGGATCTGGTTTGCAATTTTGGTCGTCTTTGCGATCTGGCTCTTTAGACTCGCACCCCAGGCCAGCGCCCGCCGCCCTGGCTGAGATGGCTACACAGTACCGATCATGAACAAGGCGTTCACCAAGGAATCGGACGACGCCGAAGAAGACGAGCTACCAGAAACCGCCGGGGTGCCGGTGGGCAGCAAGAACTACATGACACCCACGGGTTACGCGCGGCTGCGCGCGGAATTCATGAATCTCCTGGATGTCGAGCGGCCCGAAGTCGTGCGCATCGTCTCCTGGGCAGCTTCCAATGGCGATCGTTCCGAGAATGGCGACTACATCTATGGCAAGCGGCGCCTGCGCGAAATCGATCGGCGCCTGCGCTTTCTCACCAAGCGCCTCGACATCGCTGAAGTCGTCGATCCGGCGGGTCAGCAGAATATCGATCAGGTGTTCTTTGGCGCGACGGTTACCTACGCCAATGAGCGCGGCGACGAGGCGTGCCTGACGATAGTTGGCGTCGACGAGGCGGAACCTTTGTCCGGCAAGGTGAGTTGGGTTTCACCGATCGCGCGCGCTTTCCTGAAGGCGCGCGTGGGCGATCAGGTGACGCTACGAACGCCAGGCGGCGAGGAGTTACTCGAGATACTCGAGATCCGCTATCGACTCGAGCGCTAGGCGCGCGCCGGAGCCTCGCGAAAGGCCTCGGCGATCTCGCGCGACAGGCGTTTCTCGCGGCGATTCATGTAAATGCTTGCGCCCACCACTCCGACGGTCACAATGGTGACGATCACCGTGGCAATCGCGTTGACCTCCGGATTTAGCCCCAGGCGCGCGCGCGAGAAGACGACCATGGGGAGCGTGACCGATCCCGGGCCTGAGAGGAACGACGAGATCAGTACGTCATCCATCGAGATCGTGAAGGTCAACAGCCACGCCGAGACGATCGATTGTGCAATCAACGGCAGGGTGACCAGCACGAATACCTGCAAAGGCGCGCAGCCCAGATCCATCGCTGCTTCCTCGAGCGAGTGGTCGATCTCGCGCAGGCGCGCCTGAATCGATACTGCCGCGTAGGCCATGCCGACCAGTGTATGACCAAGCCAGATGGTGATAAGGCCGCGATCCGGCCAGCCAAGCGTCTTTTGCAGCGAAACCATGAACAGCAGTAGCGACAGGCCGATGACGATCTCGGGCATTACCAGCGGTGCGGCGAGCATGCCCGAAAATAGCATGCGCCCGGAAAAGCGTCGGTAGCGCACCAGCGCGAAGGCGGCCAGGGTGCCAAAAATCGCCGATGAGGTGGCTGACAGCACGGCGATTCTCAGCGACAGACTGGTCGCGGCGAGGATATCGTCATCGTGTAGCAATGCGCGATACCAGTTCAGCGAGAAGCTCTCCCAGACGGTGACCAGGCGCGACTCGTTGAACGAGAAAATCACCAGCGTCAGGATCGGCAGGTAAAGAAACAGATAGACGATGGCAAGCGTCGTCCAGGAAAACCAGCGGCTGGACTTCATGCCAGCACCCCACCGCCCGGTTTCTTTTCTTCCCGGGTCAGCAGCACGAAGGGCACCAGCACCACCATGATGAGCACCACTGCCACGGTCGCCGCCATCGGCCAGTCCTGATTGCTGAACATCTCATCCCAGAGCACGCGCCCGATCATGACGGTATTGGATCCGCCGAGTAGCTCCGGAATCACATACTCGCCGACCGCCGGGATGAACACCAGCATCGAGCCCGCGAGGACGCCCGACAGCGATAACGGGACGGTGACCTTCCAGAATGCGACCCAGGGGGTCGCCCCGAGATCGAGCGCTGCTTCCAGGAAACGGCCGTCCTGCTTGACAAGATTAGAATAGAGCGGCAGCACCATGAAGGGCAGATAGGCGTAGATCATGCCCAGACACAGCGAGAACTGGGTATTCAACAACTGCATCGGCTCGTCGATCGCGTGCAGCGCGAGCAGCACGTTGTTCAGTATGCCGTTCGAGGCCAGTATGCCCTTCCAGGCATAGATACGGATCAGGAAGGACGTCCAGAACGGCAGAATCACCAGCATCATCAGGATCGGCCGATTAGCCGGCTTGGCGCGTGACATTGCGTAGGCAAACGGATAGCCGATCAGAAGACTGAAGACCGTAGTAATGAGCGCGTAGGCGAGCGAGCTGCAGAGGGTGTACAGATACAGTTTGTCCTCGGTCAGGAAGGTGTAGTTGGCGAATTTCACGCGCAACAGCATGACGCCATCCTGCAGGCTGACGAGGTCGGCAAAGGGGCTGGTGCTGCCTTCGGTCGTGTCCGAGACACTGATCTTGAAGATGATCAGAAACGGCACCAGAAAGAACACCAGCAGCCACAGGAAGGGGATGCCGATAACCGTCTTGCGGCCCCAGTTGATAGCGCGCATCTTTGCCAGCATGATCAGTGGGTCAAGACTATGATGGCGAGCTTGGCCCAGCTGGCGAAGACTTTGTCTCCCCAGGTCGGTGCGTCGCTCTGATGGCGCTCGGTATTGGGCACGGTCGCTTCGATGCGCTTGCCGGTAGCGGTTTTCAGGTGATAGACGGTGTGGCTGCCCAGATAGGCGATGTCGGCGACTTCGGCCTCGACCCAATTGAAGGCCTCCTCTGGCCGCTCGCGCGAGATATGCATTTTCTCGGGACGCACGGCGACCGTGAGCGGCATGCCGATGGTTCCCGAGACCCCATGACCGACGAAGTGTCGGCATTCCGGGGTATCGACGATGACATGGTCGGGCTCGTCGACCGACAGGGTGCCTTCGAAGAGATTAACATCGCCAACGAAATCCGCGACGAAGCGGCAATTCGGAGTCTCGTAGACCTCGCTGGGCGAGCCGATCTGCAGGAATTCGCCCTCGCTCATCACCGCGATGCGCTTGGACATCGTCATCGCTTCTTCCTGATCGTGCGTGACCATCACGCAGGTCACGCCGACCTGCTCGAGAATGTTTACCAGTTCGAGCTGGGTGGTCTCGCGCAGTTTCTTGTCGAGCGCGCCAAGCGGCTCGTCGAGCAATAGGAGCTGCGGCTGCAGGGCGAGGCTGCGTGCCAGCGCCACGCGCTGTTGCTGGCCACCCGAGAGTTGGTGCGGCTTGCGCTTGGCGTAGGCACTCAGTTGAACCAGCGCGAGCAGGCTCTCGACGCGCTCCTTGATGTCGCTGCGCGCTGGGGTGGCGCGGCGCAGGCCGAAGGCGACATTCTCCCAGACCGTCAGGTGCGGAAAGAGCGCGTAGGACTGGAACATCATGTTGATTGGCCGCCGATAGGGTGGCACATGGGTGATGTCCTGGCCGGCGAGGACAATACGACCCGAGCTTGGTGATTCGAATCCGGCGAGCATGCGCAAGAGCGTTGACTTGCCGCATCCTGAACTGCCGAGCAGAGCGAACAGCTCGCCGCGTGCGATGTCGACTGAGACCGAGTTGACGGCGGTAATGCCGTCAAACTGCTTGGTCAGTCTTTCGATTTTCAGGAATGCCTGGGATGAGCTCGCGCCCTGGGCGCCGCTTGCTGCTGGACCCGCTGTTGTCATGGTGGATTGGCTGCTTATCAGATGCCGGTCTTGAAGCTGGTGAACAGGCGCGTCATCGAGCGCCGTACCGTGCCAGGCTCAAGACGTGCAGGAATCAGGCGCCTTTTTGCATCCTCGGTCAGGAAGATCGTGTTGTTCTGGGCGATCTCCTTGTTGACCAGCTTGAGAGACTGGGCATTCATGGTCGCGTAGAACATCTTGTTGGTGATCGCCGCAGCGTTTTCCGGACGCAGCATGAAATTGATGAAGGTATGGGCATTCTCCGGATGCGGCGCATCGGCAGGAATTGCCATGGTGTCCATGAATAGCAGGATGCCTGCCTTGGGAATCAGCGGCACGACGTGGTAGCTCGCCTTGGAATCGCGTGCCCGCTTGCCAGCGATATTGAAGTCACCCGAGTAGCCAAGAGCCATGCACAGTCCGCCGTTGGCCATATCGTCTATATAGCCCGAGGAACTGAAGACCTTGATATCAGGGCGAATTGCCTTGAGGACCTTGGCTGCTTCTTCGTAGTCGGCAGCCTTGTCGGAGTAGGGGTCGCGCCCGAGGTAGTCGAGAACTACCGGAAATACCTCGGTTGCCGAGTCGAGCACGCTGATGCCGCAGCCCTTCAACTTGTCGGCGTACTTCGGATCGAGCAGGAGCGAGAACACATTGTCGGGCATCGGCAGGGAGCCGAGGGCGGCCTTGACCTTCTCGACGTTGATGCCGATGGTGGTATAGCCCCACGCCCAGTCGACGACGTACTGGTTGCCCGGATCGAGCACCGCCAGCTGCGAGAGCAGTGCAGGGTCGAGATTGCTCCAGTTGGACAGGCGCGCGCGATCGAGCTTGCGGAACATCTGGCTCTGGATCTGCAGGGCGGCCCAGCTTGCCGATGGCACAACGATGTCATAGCCCGACTTGCCGGCTACCAGTTTGGCATTGAGGACTTCATTGGCATCGAAGACATCGTAGTGGACCTTGATGCCGGACTCTTTTTCGAACTGGGCGATCATCCCGTCCGGGATGTATTCGGCCCAGTTGTAGATATTCAGTACGGGCTCCTCGGCTAGCAGGGGCGCACAAGTGCACAAGCACAAGCAAGCGCCGAGCAGCCTAGGTAGCAGTCCTGCACACAGGCGCACACTCATCAAGCCTCTCCAGATTGGGTTGCGGACCAGCAAGAACGGCAGCCACTTGTTGTGCAGGGGGCTGCTTCTGAGGGTTTCTGAACCCTCTCGATAGCCATTGTCGCAGATTTTTTGCCCGTTTTTTGCGCGTTCGGGTGGTCAAACGCCTCTAGGGCCGAGTCGCAAGCTCTGACCGCAGGCGAGGCTTCACAGCCCCATCAGGACTTGACGCGCACGATGCGCGTGACTTCGGGGATGCGTCGCAGGTGGCGAATCAGCCGCGCCAGATGGACCCGATCGCTCACCTGAACCATGAAATGCAGCAGAGTGATCTCCTCGGCCTCGTTGTCCATGGCGAGGTGGCTGATATTGGAACCCTGCTCCGAGACCGCGGCTGCGGTCTTGGCCAGTACGCCCCGCTCATTGCGCAGCGCCACATCGAGCTTCACATCGAAAAGTCGGCCATGGTCGATCTGCGTCTCCCATTGGGAGTCGATCCAGCGGTCCGGGTCGCGCGTGCGCAGGCGCGCAGCAGTCGGACAATCGGTGGTATGCACGACCAGGCCATCGCCGCGCCGGATATAGCCAAAAATGTCGTCCCCGGGTATCGGTCGACAGCAGGGCGCGAGCGTGACCGACATGCCCTCGGTCCCGCTGACGAGTACCGGGTGGGCTATGGTCGGACCCACGCTCGGACTCTCATCAAGGCTGCGCGGCAACTTGAAGCGTCGCGCGACCACCCCTGGCAGGCGCCGCCCGAGCCCGAGATCGGCAAGCAGTTCTTCGCGTGACTTGGCGCCACTCTCGTAGAGGACGGTTTGCCAGTCCGCTTCGGTCAACTGGTCAAGCGCCGAATCGATCTGATGCAGGGCTTGATCGAGCAGGCGGCCACCGAGATCGACCGACTCGGCGTACTTCATCGTCTTCAGGTAATGGCGGATTTCCGAGCGGGCGCGCCCTGTGCGCACGAAATTGAGCCAGGCGGGATTGGGCCGGGCGTCGGGTGCGGTGATCACCTCGACCACGTCGCCGGTCTGCAGTTCGGCACGCAGCGGGCTTAATTGGCCGTTGATCTTGGATGCGACGCATTGGTTACCGATGTCGGTGTGGATCTGGTAGGCGAAGTCAACCGGGGTGGCGCCGCGCGGCAGGGTGATGATGGTCGACTTCGGGGTGAATACGTAAACCGAGTCCGGAAAGAGGTCAACCTTGATGTGTTCGAGGAATTCGGCGGAGTCGCCTGTCTGGCTCTGGATATCGAGCAGCGACTGCAGCCACTGGTGGGTGTTCTTCTGGACCTGGGAGACGGCCGGGTCCGATTCCTTGTAGAGCCAGTGGGCTGCTACGCCCGATTCCGCGACGCGATGCATCTGCTGGGTGCGGATTTGGATTTCGACGGGCGTCCCGAACGGGCCCAGCACGGTCGTGTGCAGGGACTGGTAGCCATTGATCTTGGGGATCGCGATGTAATCCTTGAACTTCGCCGCTACGGGCTTGAAAAGCGCGTGTAGGGCGCCGAGAGCGAGGTAGCAGGAGGCATGATCGGGCACGACGATGCGAAAGCCGTAGACGTCCAGAACCTGCGAGAACGACAGCTTTTTTTCGACCATCTTGCGATAGATGCCATAGATGGTTTTTTCGCGGCCATAGACTTCGGCGCGAATGCCGGCGGCGGGCAGGGCGCCGCGCACGGCCTCAAGGGTCTTGCCGATGACCTCGCGACGGTTACCGCGCGCGGCGAGAATAGCCTTCTTGAGCACCTCGTAGCGCAGGGGATACAGGTGCATGAACGACAGGTCCTGCAACTCGCGGTACATGGAGTTAAGCCCAAGGCGGTGCGCGATCGGGGTGTAGATCTCGAGCGATTCGCGCGCGATGCGGCGGCGCTTTTCCGGCTGCAGGGACGACAGGGTGCGCATGTTGTGCACGCGATCTGCAAGCTTGATGAGGATCACGCGCACGTCGCGCGCCATCGCCAGCAACATCTTGCGAAAATTCTCCGCCTGCGCTTCCTGGCTGTCGCGAAACTCCATCTTGTCGAGCTTGGACAGGCCGTCGACCAGATCGGCGACCTGGGCGCCAAAGCGCTCCACCAGGGTGTCCTTCTTGATCCCCTGATCCTCGATCACGTCGTGCAATAGGGCCGCCATCAGGGCGTTGGCATCGAGCTTCATGCCCGCGCAGATCTCGGCCACCGCGATCGGGTGGGAGATATAGGCGTCTCCCGAGGAGCGGAATTGCCCGAGGTGAGCTTCGTCGGAGAAGCGGTAGGCTTCCTTGACGCGCTTTAGATCTGCTTCACTGAGGTAGGCCGAGATCATCTCGGTCAGCGGCGCCAGGCTCGCGATGCGATTGGGTGCCTTGGCGTACTCGGTGGAGATGTGTGGGATGACGATCTGCGGATTGTCCGGATCGATCCCGATTGTCTTTACTTCCTCAGTCGGTGAACTGGGAAGGTCTTCCTTACGTCGACGGAAGTTTACGAGCCGTGCGACCGAATCGAGGGCGGTGCTCAAACTCATTTGATCGCTCTCGTCGGTATATCCGGTTCATGGGGCTTGCCAAACTCAGATCGGGACTTTCTTCAACATTTCAATGCCGACCTTGCACTCGGCTATTTCGCGCAAGGCTGTGACCGTCGGCTTGTCCTTGGCATCCACCTTGGGTGTATGCCCTTGAGCCAGTTGGCGGGCCCGATAGGTCGCGGCCAGCGTCAGCTGAAAGCGATTCGGGATGTTCTTCAAACAATCTTCAACAGTGATGCGAGCCATATCTCCAGATCCGGATTCAAGCGAACATTGATATGAGTGCCACTCGAGCGCCCGGTCAAGCTTTGGTCAATACAACACCAAGTCGACCGAAGACATCCTTGTTTCTCGCGGCTTGCGCCACAAATCGCAGCCGAGCTGCATAAACCAGGACTGCCAACTGCTCAAGGGCTGCGGGAAAGTCTTGATTGATAATAACATATTCAAATTCGCCGGCATGGGCCATTTCTCCTGTGGCAGCCGCGAGACGACGTACGATGACTTCCTCGCTGTCCTGGCCGCGCTTGCGCAGCCGCGATTCCAGGGCTTCCAGCGAGGGCGGCAACACGAAAATCCCGATTGCCCCTGGGAACTGGCGCCTAACCTGGGCGGCTCCCTGCCAGTCTATTTCGAGCAACACGTCGTGTCCGCCCGCCATGCGCTCGGTGATCCAGCGCCGTGAGGTCGCATAGAGATTGCCATGGACGGTTGCGCTCTCGAGAAACTCGCCGGCGGCGGCGCGCGCCTGAAATTCATCGACACCTACGAAGTGATATTCGCGTCCGTCCTGCTCACCAGGGCGCGGCGCGCGGGTGGTGTAGGAGACCGACAGGCGCACCGCGTCGTCGCGCGCCAGAAGACCCTGGACCAGCGTCGATTTGCCAGCGCCGGACGGGGCTGTGACGATGAACAGATTTCCCTGCATGGAGTGAGCACTCATGCCTTGCTTTCGAGATGGTCGCGCAGCTCTGGATTGGTCTGCATGATACCAAGTGCCAAGCGCATGGCAGGCGGGTTTTACGGCCGGTAGGGCAGGTCGCCGGCGTGTCGGCGCCACAGGGTGGCCGCTGCGCCCGAATTGATCAGGTAGTTGATCTCGGCGTTGAGTTCGCCGATCTTCCGGGCGTCCGGTCCATTCAGTGCGGTGATCAAGTGCAAGGAGCGCTCAATTCCGTTGGCCAGAGGAACGTGACGCAGTTCGGGATCGAAGAACCAGTCCTCACCCATTGCCTTGTAGCCGTAGGCAGTCTCGATGTACTCGATGAAATAGTCGCAGCGTCCGTCCCGAAGCTTGCGGATTAGCGCCTCATAGGATTTGACTCCCAGATCGAGCTCGCTCGTGTCGATGCCAAACTGCTCATAGCTGATATCGGATAGTCCGCAGCCGTGATAGTGGCGCAGCCCGGCTGGAGTATCGAAGTTGACCACCCTTTGCGAATCGAAGAATACGTAGGGAGTCGGGCTGTTGTAGTGCGCCGAGTAGACGAAGTGGCTGGCGCGCTCGGCGCTATATCCGACGTCCATGGCGAAGTTGATGCGGCCTTCTTCGACCATGCGCTGGCAACGTGCCCAGGGAATATCGCCGATGAACTCCACTTCCCGTCCCAGTCGGGCGTAAGCCATCCGGATGAGATCGAGCGAGAAGCCGGTCAAGACGCCCGTCGACTTGCCCTGGCTATCGCGCACCCAGTAGTTCCAGGGCGGCGGATCAGGATCGCCGCAGACCCGCACTGGTGCGGCGTGCGCGCTCGAAGCAAGAAAAACTGCGCAAACGAGCGCGAATGCTCCTGCCAGAGCATGCCGCGTCCTTCGGACGTGCGCTGTCTTGTTGTACTCCACGGTCTGGCTCACTGCTGTCATCCCCACGGTTCGCTCGATCCCCGCGCTCTCGATGCAGCGACGACAGTGCAGCCGTGATTGGCGTGCCATGAGTTCCACTGGAAAGCCCGCATGTCGAGCCTGCGGCGCTGAAGACGGATCGAGGGTCGGACAGCTGCCTGGTGCGGCCCGACCTCATAAGAATCATCTGCTTACCGGCGCACGCCCGCAATGCGCAGTTCTACTCGGCAGCACGCCTGATTTGCGAAAAACGCAGCGCATACTGTCAAATGCCGCGCGCCACGGGCGTGGCAATGGTAAACAATGGTCAAACGCGAAATTGGCGGGCGCTCTGTGGCGAGGAAGCCATGGCGCTTGCTGCCTCACTTACGCAGCAAATCCTCCATGAATTTCAGGTGCCAGGGTCTTGCTGCAATCAACAGCGAGACCGGGTGGCGTGCTGCCAGCGACAGGCTCGCGTCTTCATTGTGCTGTTCCGAGAGGTCGCGCGCGACCCGGCGCAGGCGATCCATGAACACGGACAGGTGGGCGGGCAAAAGTCTCACGTTCAGGAACACCAACATCTCGTTCGGAGCACCAAAATGGGAGTCGAGAAACTCGCCCGCGTTGAGCTTGAAGTACTGCTGCATCGGACCGTTGGGGATCCAGCCGAAAGTGCGCGCGGTCAACGGACGGTAGCGATTATTGGGGAGCAATTTTATAAAGCCTATTCGATCGAGCCGCACCATGTAACCGGTTAGCTCCGCTGCGCCGAGTTTATAGGTTTCAAGGATTTCCTCGAAGCTCACAAGATTCATCAAACACACCGCAACCAGGAATAACTTGGGTTCGCCGACCAGTTCGGCTTCCTGCTTGGCCGTGAGCTCGGTCAAGAGCTTCTGATCGTTGACTCGGGCGCGCACCAGCGCGCCGTAGTCGATCTCGGCTACCTCGCAGATCGCGTCCAGGCGAGCGAGCGTGAGGTTGCCGCTTGAAAACATACGCTTGACGCTCGACTCCGCCATCCCGAGCGCACTCGCAATCTGGCGATAGGTGATCTTGCGCGAGCGCAGTTCGCGCTTGAGCGCCTCCATCAGGTCCGTGCTTTGCGACATACCGCTCTCCTCGGTCAACGGTTGCTGCCCGGAATAGCTTGCCGGTGAAGCCGTCAAAACCCAGCGAAACCCCGGCAAGCCTCGCCCCGGCGCTCGTGCCCGTTCCCCGTTAGTCACAGTGCATGCCCAGCAATGGTATCTCCAATTGATACTTGGAGTACGAGATTGATCGACATCGTACATTGAGCGTGCCTTTTCGACTGTTCCGGTCGAACATGCGCTCCGTACTTTCCCAATAACTAGACCAAGGACGAACATGAAAAAGACACTCACCAAGCTCATGGCCGCGGGCTGCCTCGCCGGCCTCACAGGGGTCAGCTGGGCAGACAGCTCGACTGCGCTATCCGATATGTCGGTTGGAGCCTCGCGGGCCCTGGGTGCGTCCGGTGTGGTCGTGGCCGGATCTGCGCTTGTCGCCGGTAGCGTGGTTGTCGTCGGCGTCTCCGCCGTGGCTGGCTCGACGGTGCTGGTAGTCAAGGGGGCGTCCGATGCAGCGGCGACCTCGGTGCAGGTCTCGGCCGAGCTCGCCCGACAACTCGGGGTCGCGGTTGGTACCGCCGTCACTGTGGTTGCCTGCTCAACCGGACAGGTGTTGATCGTAAGCGGTCGGATTCTCGCCTTCATTCCCAATGAGATCGGCGTGGCCCTGGTGCATTCCTCACGAGTTCCGCAGTACTGAATCGCTAACCTAAAGGGGTATAGCCATGAAAGCGCTTCGCATCCTCTTCGCCGCACTGTCGATCGCCTGTCTCGTCCCGCTGGCACAGGCCGGTCAAACCTGCGTCGAGCACACGCCGGACGCCATGCAGGTGTATCGCGCGCTGGAACTCGCAAAAAAGAGCTACGACTGGCTCGATCAGTCGGGAGCCGAAGTGGCCATCATCGCTCGTGCGGGCCAGGATCTGTCGCGGTATGGGCTGTCGTACTCGCATCTGGGGATCGTGCGGCGCGATAACCCCGAAGGACGCTGGACGGTCACGCATCTGTTGAACCAGTGCGGTACCTCCTCGGCCGATCTGTACAACCAGGGCCTGGGCGACTTCTTCATGGACGATATGTACCAATACCGCACCCTGATCATGATCCCGAGTCCAGCGATCCGTGCGCGGATGGTGCAACTTCTGTCGTCGGGCCACGCGCGCGACTTCTTCAGCGACCACTACAACATGCTGGCTTACCCGTTTTCAACGGATTACGAGAACTCGAACCAGTGGGTGCTCGAGTTGATGGCAGCCGCGCTCGCCAATGACACGGACATCCCCGGTCGCGAGTCGGCACAGGCCTGGTTGCGGGCGACGCATTACATCCCGTCAACCATTCATCTATCGGCGTTCGAGAGGCTGGGTGCCGAGGTGACGCGCGCCAACGTAAGTTTCTCGGACCATCCGTTCGATCGCCGCATGGCCGGCGAAATCGACACCGTGACCGTGGATTCGATGGAGCGCTTTTTCAGGGCTCGCGATCCTGGTCTGCAGGAGGCGCACCTGGTGCTCGAAATCGCACGCGTGCCGCGTCTCTAGCCACGCGTGGTTAAAGACACATCTACGAAGGGCTTCTGCGCGCCGGATTTGTGTCATTTCAGTTGCGCGAACCGGCAGCCCCAAAGTTGGGCCAAGAGTAGCCTGTCGCTTGGTTGCTAAAGCTGTAATCATCGCTTGCCTGGCGGGGTTTGATCCCTAGAATGATTGGCCGCAGGCTGGTAACATAACAAAAATGTGATATGGTTTGGCGAATAAATGGATACTGCAAGAATGAAAGGCGCGAGATTCATCACCGCCTCGATGGCGCGTCCCAGGAAGTTCGAGCCGGCTTTATCGTCAGGCTGCATACCTAATTGAGTTGCCGCGTCACATGTGGAGGCGCCCGCAAGCGGCACGCCTAAAAACAGATCGAAAGGACTCAAAGCACTGCGGTGACCTAGTGGAGATTCGGTTCAAGGCCGACGCACTCCAGCAACGTCCTGTTGGCTTCTTCGGACCTGACGAAAACAGCGAATTCGCGATACTTTTTTGGACAATTGAGAAAGGAGATCGCTTTGTCGACAAAGACGTCTGCAAAACCTGCAAAAGTCGCATTGACGAGGTCAAGGCGGGTGCTGCCCGTGTCGAAGAAATTGACATCTGGCTACCCTAGCGTCACCAAAGACCATCCCCTGGATGATCCGAGATATCGTCAAGCATATTTTCGAGCCAATATCTCAAATCGAGTTTCGACCCAGATTCGAATTTTGCGCGAACACCGAGGGTGGTCACAGACCCAGCTCGCCCAGGCACTTGGCACTCAGCAGGCCGCAGTCTCCCGGCTAGAGGATTCGTCCTACGGACGGTATTCCATCGCTATGCTTTCTAAAGTGGCTGATGCCTTTGATGTCGCCCTCAGCGTCGAGTTTGTGTCGTATCCACGCCTCCTGCTTCGAAATCGGTCGTTGACGCAAAACGACTTGCGCCCCCACTCCTACGGCGAGTCTAGCCTGTCGCAGGGTCTCTTCGTCGTCACTAGTGCCGGCCGTTCGTCGGGAACGTATGTATTAACCGATGCGTCCAGCATGCAGAACACGCGAAACATCAACTACATGCCACCTAGCGGCTCATCGATCATGTTTTCAGGAGTAACGCTATGAAGGATATTCTCTTTAAAAATCGTGAACCTGAAAACAATAAGAACGACCTATTCGTGACGGCCGATACGACCGAAATTCATGCTGATGGCATCGGGCCAATCATGTTGGGAATCCCCAACTCGAAGCTTGGTATTTTCCAGCTTCGACTCGTTCCCGACGAAACACCCGACATCGAGCAACGCGAAGTAGTGCAGCTGATTAGCGTTCCAACGGGAAGCCTCATCGAGTTCTGCGTGACATTCTTGAAGATCGTTGAGGCCAACCGAGGCAATCTGAACGAGGCAGTTGCGAAACTCAGCGAGGTAATCTCAGCAGTGAGCTCGAAAAGCTTGGGTAACATCAAGACGCCCGTCGACACTCAACTTGCCAAGGAAGCTGGCACAACAGGACCGTGAATTACTCCGCTCGCACACGACCCGCTGACCGCAAAAATATCGCTGCGCCTTAGCGATGCACTTGATCTCAATAGAAACCGAGTGTGCTAGTCCGGTCACAAACTGGAAACCCCCATGCCGTACGCGCTGCTAAGTGCGAGCTGCCGTGGCTGCGGAAAGAATCGGGGTAACCTGCACGGTCCCCGACGATACAATCTGGCCAGCGACTTATCCACGGCGCCCGATTTATACACCGCAATCTGAACTTACCCACAGATGACCGCCAGGGCACCAAAACGACTCGCCGTGCCTGACCGGTAGCTACCCACACTACGCCTGTAACCCAAAGACGTTCGTCGATTGATTTTCAGCTTTCCAATCAATCGCTTAGAGTCGCTTTTTGATACTCAAAAAATGAGCGTTAGACGCGGCGATTCGATGCTTAATTATTGGGCAGCGAGCGAAACATCATGTGGCCAGCGGCACGCGGAAGCACGACCGCATTGCGCAGCGAATTCCACATTCATCTCGAGAACTCGCACTAGAGCCGTAAGCCATTCAACCCATTGCGCCGCGCATCGAGCGGTATCCGTCATCCCCTCGCCAAAGGACATCTCTGGACATAGTGAAATCACTATTCCAAATTTTGCACCTGCTCTCGCATCTGCTCGATGAGAAGCTTTAGTTCCATCGCGGCGTCGGCGAGCTCGGCCACAGCCGACTTGGAGCCGATCGTGTTCGCTTCCCGATTCAGCTCCTGCATCATGAAGTCAAGGCGCTTTCCGCAGCTGCCGCCGGTAGCCAGGATACGTCGGGTCTCTCCGAGGTGGGCGGCAAGCCGGGAGAGTTCCTCGGCGACGTCGATCCGCACGCCAAAGAGGGTTACTTCCTGGCGAATGCGGTCGAGGACCTCCTCGCGTCGCACCGGTGCCGGCTGGCCCTCGGCGGCCCCCTGTTCAAGCACGATACCGAGCGCCGTCGATAAGCGCTCCACGAGTTTTTGCTGGTAGGCCTGCACGATCTGCGGGATGCGCGGCTCAAGGCGCGTCAGAATCGCTTCCATGGCGGACACCCGCTCAAGCAGCATCGCGCCCAGCTTTTCGCCTTCGCGTGCTCGACTGGCGACCATCTCATCGAGCGCTTCCTTGCCGAGAGCACGCGCGATCTCGACAACCTCATCGTTGCCCATCTCGCTGTCCTTTAGGACTCCTGGCCAGTGCAGCACCTCGGACACCGTAAGCGGCTGCGCCGCTCCCAGTTGCGACCGGACATCGGCATCGAGCTGCCCCAATTGTTGTACGAGAGGTACGTTCAGGGCGAGTTTCGCTCCGGCCTGGCTCGCCCGATGGATATAGAAGCGGCAATCGAGCTTGCCTCGGGAGAGCCGCCCCGAAATCGCCTCGCGCAGGGTGGTCTCGCCGGCGCGCAACTCGTCACTAATTCTGAATTGGGTATCGAGGAAGCGCGAGTTCACACTGCGCATTTCGAATATGATGCTACCGGTAGCGGATTCGCGGCGCGCCAGAGCGAAGCCAGTCATGCTGTAGATGGTCATTGCAATTCCAGATTCACTTCGTAAATTGTTTACAAGGGGTCGGGAATTGAACAAAATCAGGCGCAATTCAACCGAAACATGGCATCCCAATCTAACGCAGCGCTCCCGGCTGGCTACGAGCTAGAGGGATATCGCATTATAAAAAAGATCTCCAGCGGGGGGTTTAGCCTTGTTTACCTCGCGCGCGATGAGTTCGACCGCCAGGTTGCCATCAAGGAATATCTGCCGAGTTCACTGGCCTTGCGTCGCGAAGGTGAATTGTGTCCGACTATCTCCGAAGAAAACCTGCCGACCTTCCGGATCGGCCTGAAATGCTTTTTCGAGGAAGGTCGTGCGCTGGCGCGGATTCTGCACCCGAATGTGGTGCGCGTGGTGAATTTCTTTCGCGCCAACGATACCGTCTACATGGTCATGCACTACGAGCAGGGGCGTTCGCTCCAGGAGCACATCCTGCGCCACCGCGAGCGCGGCGAGAAAAAGCTGCTCGGTGAACGCTTCATCCGCATGGTGTTCTCGCAGGTCATGAACGGCCTGCGCGAGGTGCATACCAACAAGCTTTTGCACCTCGATTTGAAGCCCGCCAACATCTACCTACGCACCGATGCCTCGCCGATCCTGCTCGATTTCGGTGCCGCACGACAGACTCTGCAATCGGACTCGGGCAAGCTTTATCCGATGTACACCCCGGGATTTGCCGCTCCCGAGCTGTACGAAAAAAATGGCGTGCTCGGACCCTGGACCGACATCTACAGCATCGGCGCATCGATCTTCTCGAGCATGTCCGGACATGCTCCCCAGCCGGCCGACGCGCGTCTTTTGAACGACAAGATGGCGGCCAAGTACCGCGACCTCGCGGATTCCTACTCCGAGGAGCTGCTCGGTGTGGTTGAATGGTGTCTGCGCATGGATGCGCTGGCCCGTCCGCAGAGTGTGTTTGCCCTGCAAAAAGCGCTGCTTGAACGCACCCCGAGCAAGCCCAAGAGAACATTCAGCAGCAGTGTCAGAAGTATCTTGCGAGCGGTGCTGCCAGCGCCGCTACGGCCGCGTGAGCCGGTGTCCACGCTCAGCATGACGACTCGGGACGACTAGGAGAAACGAGATATGCGCTTCTCTATTTATCAGGAAAGCAAGATCGGCGGCCGCAAGAATAATCAGGACCGCATGGGCTACTGCTTCACACGCGACGCCCTGCTGATGGTGGTGGCTGACGGCATGGGCGGCCATGTTCAGGGAGACATGGCTGCGCAGATTGCGATCCAGACCATCGGTGCCAATTTCCAGAAGCTTGCGACCCCGACCCTAAAGAGTGCCCAGCGCTTTCTCGAAGAGAGTTTCCTTGATGCGCATCGCGAGATCCACCACTACCGCGCGCTCAACAACCTGCCGGAGTCGCCACGCACGACGGTAGTTGCCTGTGTCGTGCAAAAGGGTACTGCCTACTGGGCGCATGCCGGTGACTCGCGTCTGTACTGGATGCGCGGTGGATCGATCATTGGCCAGACGCGCGACCATTCCAAGATCCAGAGCATGATCATGCAGGGGCTGGCCGCGCCGTCCGAGGTCGAAACCCATCCCGAGCGCAACAAGATCTTCAACTGCCTCGGTTCACCCACGCCGCCAACGGTTGAACTGTCGCGCAAGATGACGCTCAAGCCCGGCGATACCATTTTTATCTGCAGCGATGGGCTGTGGTCGGCGGTTTCCGAGCAGACCATCATTCAGGCCTTTGCCGGCAATACGGTCATGCGTGCGGTTCCTGATCTCATCTATCTGGCGCTGCTGCAAGCGGGCGCCGAGGCCGACAACACGACGGGCCTTGCCATGACCTGGGAGGGCACGGACCTGCTTGACGACAACACCGGAATCTCGACGCTGATGATGCCGGTCGGTGCCGTGACCACCACGATCCAGGCGTCTCGTCCCTCGGAGTTCGAGGGCGCTGCGCCAACCGAGCCCCTGAGCGACGACGAGATCGAGAAGGCCATCGACGAGATCCGTGCGACGATCCGCAAGTCGAACAAACTAATGCCGCGGGTATGACGAGCGCGCCGCAGATCGCGCGCGCCGGCGGACGCGCCGCCGAGGCATTGCGTGAAGTGCGCATCGAGCGCAAATACACGATGCATGCCGAAGGCTCGGTACTGGTGTGCTTTGGCAACACCCAGGTGCTGTGTACCGCGAGCATCGAGGAACGCGTCCCGCCTTTTCTGAAGGGCAAGGGCCAGGGTTGGGTGACCGCCGAGTACGGCATGCTGCCGCGCTCGACCCACTCGCGCATGGATCGCGAAGCGGCGCGCGGCAAACAGTCCGGACGCACGCAGGAAATCCAGCGCCTGATCGGACGCGCCCTGCGGGCGGTTATCGATCTGGAGGCGCTTGGTGAGCGAACCCTGCAAATCGACTGCGATGTCCTGCAGGCAGACGGCGGCACGCGCACGGCCAGCATCACCGGCGCCTTTGTCGCAGTGCACGACGCGATCGGGGTGCTGCGCGCACGCAATCTGATCGCCGCGACAGCAGAGCCGATCCGCGACTTTGTTGCGGCAGTTTCGGTCGGGCTCATCAATGGCGCGGTCCTGCTGGATCTGGATTACAGTGAGGATTCTGGCTGCGATACCGACATGAATGTGGTAATGACGGGCGCCGGTGGATTCGTCGAGATCCAGGGAACCGCCGAAGGCGCACCTTTCAGTCGCATCGAGAGTGATCGCCTTCTGAATCTCGCCGCGCAAGGCATCGGACAACTGGTAGCTGCGCAACGGCGTGCCCTGTCCGGCAACGCAAACTAGTCGGGCGGGTCCGTGACGGGTCTGGCAACTCCGGAGAGGCCACTGGTGCTGGCGTCGAACAATCCCGGCAAGCTGCGCGAATTGCGCAGTCTGCTCATGCCCCACGGTTTTGCGGTCGTCGCCCAGGGCGATCTGGGTGTCACTGAAGTCGAAGAGCCCCATCCGACGTTTCTCGAAAACGCGCTCACCAAGGCGCGCCACGCCGCCACGGTCTCCGGCTGCGCAGCGCTGGCCGACGACTCGGGCCTGTGCGTAGACGCCTTGGGTGGCGCGCCTGGCGTGCACTCGGCGCGTTACGCGGGACTGCCCCGCTCGGACGAGCGCAACAACCAGAAGCTGGTGCAGGAACTTGCCGGGGTCGCTACGCGCACGGCCCACTACTACTGCGTCCTGGTTCTGCTGCGTCATCCAGAGGACCCGGAACCGCTGATCGCCGAGGGCCGCTGGTACGGCGAGCTGGTGCCGATGCCGCGCGGCAGTAACGGCTTTGGCTATGACCCGTATTTCTTCGTCCGCGAGTTCGGCGTGACGGCCGCAGAGTTGCAGAGCGACCAGAAAAATCAGGTCAGCCATCGCGCGCAGGCCCTGCAGCACTTGCTCGCGTTAATGCAGGCGGGCCAGTGAGCCGGGGCAGGCGATGATTCCGATTGTTCCCGCGACAAGCACCTCGTCAGTTGCCGTGAACTGGCTGGCACCCGGCGAGCTGCGCTTGACGAGCCTGCCACCCCTCTCGCTATACGTCCATCTTCCCTGGTGCGTGCGCAAGTGCCCCTACTGCGACTTTAATTCGCACGAACACGCGGACTCGCAGTTACCCGAACGCGCCTATGTGGACGCGCTGCGTAGGGATCTCGAAGCGTCCTTGCCCCAGGTGTGGGGACGGCGTGTCCACTCTGTGTTCATCGGGGGCGGAACACCTTCGCTGTTCTCGGCCGAGGCGATCGACGAAATCCTCGCGATGGCGCGTGCGCTGTTGCCGCTCGAGGCGGACGCTGAGGTGACGCTCGAAGCCAATCCGGGGACTTTCGAGGCAGCGCGTTTTCGCGACTACCGCAGCGCCGGCATCAATCGCCTCTCTCTCGGGGTGCAGAGCTTTGACGATGACGCCTTGCGGCGTCTGGGCCGCATCCACGACGCGCGCCAGGCACGCGCCGCGCTGGAGTGTGCGGGTGAGCTCTTTGGGAATTTCAATCTCGATCTCATGTATGCCTTGCCGGGGCAAACTCGCGCGCAAGCGCTCGCCGATCTGAAGAGCGCGCTGTCCTACGCACCCCCGCACCTGTCGCTCTACCATCTGACGATCGAGCCCAATACTGTCTTCGCCAAATTTCCGCCCGAGGTCCCCGATCAGGACAGCGCCGCCGAAATGCAGGATGCCCTATACGCGGAACTGGCGGTTGGCCGCTACGAACGCTACGAGATCTCTGCTTTTGCGCGACCCGGCCGGCGTTGCCAGCACAATCTGAACTACTGGAATTTTGGCGACTATCTCGGAATCGGTGCCGGGGCGCACAGCAAACTGAGCTTTGCCGCGCGCGTGGTGCGCGCCATGCGCGTCAAGCAGCCAATGGTCTATCTGGAGCGTGCCGCGCGTGGCGAGAGCCTCATTTTCGAAGAGAGCGAGGTCGCTGCAAGCGAGCTGCCCTTTGAATTTATGCTCAATGCCTTGCGACTGATCGAGGGCGTGCCCGTCGCGCGTTTTGCCGAGCGCACCGGACTGCCGCTGTCGGCAGTACTGCCCAAACTCGAGATCGCGCAGCAGCGCGGCCTGATCGAGCGTGATCATTTGCGGCTGCGCGCGACCGCGCGGGGCCTGGCTTTTCTGAATGACCTGCAGGAAATCTTCCTGGCGGACTGAACGGCGATGCACCAATATGGGGATTTTACCGAGTTGCGGTCGGCGCTGGTGCGATCTAAGTGCACCAATATGAGGCTTGAACGTGAGTGACCACTCTGTGAGTGCGGCACCGCTGGGGGAGTCAGACGAGGCACTATGCTGGGGCGTGGCATGGAAAGTGCTATATTTTGTTGCGAAAAAAGTGACGGATAGACCGCCACTGGCCCCGACCTACCCATTCCGATCTGCGCACGGCATCGCGTCGAGCGCAATCTGATACGAACCATAAACACAAGGAGAGCAAGCAATGGGCACGACCGCCGCAGACGTTCTGAAATTGGCGCAGGAGAGCGAAACGAAGTTTGTCGATTTTCGCTTTACCGACACGCGCGGCAAAGAGCAGCATGTGTCGGTGCCCATCTCTCAGTTCTCGATGAACAAGTTCGACAATGGGCACGCATTTGACGGCTCGTCGATTGCGGGCTGGAAGGGCATCGAGGCTTCCGACATGCTCTTGTTCCCGGACGCCGAGACCGCCTTTCTGGATCCCTTTCGCGAAGAGACTACCCTGTGTCTGACCTGTGACGTTATCGAGCCGTCCGATGGTAAGGGCTATGACCGTGATCCGCGTTCTCTGTCACGGCGTGCCGAAGCCTATCTGAAGGCGAGCGGCATTGGCGACACGGCCTTCTTCGGTCCCGAGCCCGAGTTTTTCATTTTCGACCAGGTTCGCTGGGGCGAGGACATGTCGGGCTCGTTCTTCAAGATCGATAGCGAGGAAGCAAGCTGGTCAAGCGGCGAGAAGCTGGAAGGTGGCAATCAGGGTCATCGCCCCGCGGTCAAGGGTGGTTATTTCCCGGTCCCTCCGGTCGATTCCCTGCAGGACATCCGTTCCGAAATGTGCCTCGTACTTGAGGCCATCGGTGTTCCGGTGGAAGTGCATCACCACGAAGTGGCCGGCGCCGGCCAGTGCGAAATCGGCACCAAGTTCTCGACTTTGGTCGAGCGCGCCGACTGGCTACAGAAAATGAAGTATGTGATCCACAACGTCGCGGCCTCATACGGCAAGACCGCCACCTTCATGCCAAAACCCGTGGTCGGTGACAATGGCTCGGGTATGCATGTGCACCAATCGATCTGGAAGGATGGCACGAATCTGTTTGCGGGCAATGCCTACGCCGGCCTCTCGGAACTGGCGCTCTACTACATTGGTGGCATCATCAAGCATGCGCGCGCCCTGAACGCGATCACCAATCCGGGCACCAATTCCTACAAGCGCCTCGTCCCGGGATTCGAAGCCCCGGTCAAGCTCGCCTACTCGGCGCGCAATCGTTCGGCGTCCATTCGTATCCCCTATGTGTCGAGCCCCAAGGCGCGCCGTATCGAGGTGCGTTTCCCGGACCCGACGGCCAATCCCTACCTTGCTTTCTCGGCCATGATGATGGCCGGCCTCGATGGCATCGAGAACAAGATCCATCCTGGCGATGCCGCTGACAAGAACCTGTATGACCTGCCGCCCGAAGAAGACGCGAAAATCCCGACGGTCTGCTCGAGCCTTGACCAGGCGCTTGAGTATCTGAATCGCGATCGCGCCTTCCTCACCAAGGGTGGCGTGTTCAGCGACGCCATGATCGATGCCTACATCGCCCTGAAGGAAGAGGAAGTCACGCGTTTTCGGATGACGACCCATCCGATCGAGTTCGACATGTATTACTCGCTCTGATTTCAGTCGCCTGATCGGGAAAGCGGCGCACGGCGCAAGTCGTGCGCCGCTTGCTTTTGGGGGCCCGCTTTGCGCATATCGGTCAACGTCTTCTGCGCTGGACCCGTTGTATTCCTGTAGATTGCGTTTGTAAAAGCCTGTTTCCTATCATAAAATTGCCTCCCCACACGAAGCTAAGCCACCCATGCGTAAGAGTGGAGCGCGTTCAGCTGGATTGCTACTTGCCCTGCTCGCCGCCGGCCTGACCGGCGCGGCCTGGGGTCAGACCGAGATTTACCAGTGCACCGACGACAACGGGCATGTGGAGTACAAGAACACCGGCAACACCAAGGGTTGCAAGAAAATGTCGGTCGACCCGGTGGTGGTGCCCAAACTGGCCGCTCCCAAGGCCCAGCCGAACTTCCCCACGGTCAGCAGCGACACCCAGAAGTCGCGCGACAGTGACCGGCGCCATATCCTCGAGGACGAGCTGAAGACTCAGGAGGACAAGCTCGCTGCACTGCAAAAGACCTACAATAATGGCGAGCCTGAGCGCCAGGGTGACGAGCGCAATTACCAACGCTACCTCGACCGCGTGCAACAGCTCAAGGACGATATCGCCCGCACGCAGGGCGACATCGATTCAATCAAGGCGGAACTAAGCAGACTTTAACGCGCACGGGTTGCCGCTTTCCCAGTGCTGGCAGAGCGCAAACCCGACGATGGCTAGCGAAACACGTCCCAAACCAGGCAGTAGAGCGGTGGCTGGCAGCAGCCCCAGCGACAATCCGGATAGTTACGCGGCCCTGGATGTGCTGACCTCCGCAGTCGTCATACTCGACGAGCAGGCCTGCGTGGTTCACGCCAATACGGCCGCCCAGGCGCTCATGGACTTCTCCCTCAAGAACGTCCGCGGCCAGCGCTTTGCGGCGCTGTTTTCCAATGGCGAAGTGATCGACGCGCTCTACCATGAGGCGCGTGAGCAGCGCTTTTCCAACAAGCGCCTTGACTTCGAACTCGAGCGCAGCGGCCACGAGCCGCTTCAATTACATGTCATCGTGACCGTCCTGCTGGACGATCCGAGCACCCCGGTCGTGCTCGAGATGCAGGAGATCGATCAGCAGCTGCGCCAGAACCGTGAGGAAAGGATCCTTGAGCAAAGCGAGGCCAATCGCGAACTGGTGCGCAATCTCGCCCACGAGGTCAAGAATCCCCTCGGCGGTATCCGCGGGGCAGCGCAGTTGCTCGAAAGCGAGCTGGCCACCCCCGAGCTGCGGGAGTACACCCAGGTGATCATCAAGGAATCTGACCGTCTGCAATCGCTGGTCGACCGCCTGCTCGCGCCCCAGCGCCGCCCGCACATCGTGGCCGAGCTCAATATTCACGAGGTGTGCGAGCGCGTGCGCAGTGTGGTGCTGGCCGAATATCCCCGGGGACTGGTGATCGATCGCGACTATGACACCAGTCTGCCGGAGGTTCAGGGGGACAAGGAACAGCTGATCCAGGCCCTTTTGAACATCACCCGCAATGCCGCCCAGGCGCTCGAGGAGCGGATTCGCCAGGGCGACGGCCGCATCAGCCTGTGTACGCGGGTGGCGCGCCAGTCGACGATCGCCAAGACCCGACACCGGCTGGCACTGGAATTGCATGTGATCGACAATGGGCCTGGCATTCCCGAGGACATCAAGGATCGGATTTTCTTTCCTTTGGTCTCCGGGCGCGCAGGCGGAAGCGGGCTGGGCCTGACGCTTGCGCAGACCTTCGTTCAGCAACATCAGGGGGTGATCGAGTGCGAAAGTCGGGCCGGACGGACGGAATTCACGATATTGCTGCCGCTTCAGTAAGGCGCTTTATTGCGCCAGCACGGTGCCGGCAAGCCAGCGGGCGCGGGCGCCTGCCCCGCCAGTGACCATGAAACCAATCTGGATAGTCGACGACGACCAGTCGATCCGTTGGGTTCTGGAGAAGACGCTGTCGCGCGAAAACCTCGACTGTCGCACCTTTAGCGACGTCAAGGAGGTGCTCTCGGCGCTCGAGCATGAGACACCCCAGGTCCTGGTCTCAGACATCCGCATGCCCGGTGGCGTGTCGGCCAACGCCGGGCTTGAACTGCTACAGAAGGTCAAGGACGAGCATCCGGATCTGCCGGTCATCATCATGACGGCGTTCTCAGACCTCGAGAGCGCGGTCGCCTCGTTCCAGAAGGGCGCCTTCGAGTACCTGCCCAAGCCCTTTGACGTTGATCAGGCGGTCGAATTGATTCGACGCGCCCTGCAGGAAAGTCATCGAGAGGCGAGCCTTGCCATCGAGCATGAGACGCCGCCCGAGATCCTTGGTCAGGCGCCGGCGATGCAGGACGTTTTTCGCGCCGTCGGCCGACTTGCCCACTCCAGCGTGACGGTGCTGATCACCGGTGAGTCGGGTAGTGGCAAGGAGCTGGTCGCGCGCGCGCTGCACAAACACAGTCCG
>CAJCHO010000088.1 GCA_903970145.1 Mycobacteriaceae bacterium
ACTTATCGTCTGCGCTGTAGACGCGGTTGCGTTCATCCGGAGTCTCGCCGAGGTGATTCAGGCTGGTGCGCCAGAGCTTCAGCCAGCCAGCGACGGGAATGACGCGCATCCCCGTTGAATTAGCGTCTTCCTCGAGCGCACATATGTCGTCGGATACGATTCCATATCCGCGTCCCTGCAGGCATGCGGCCAATGTCGATTTTCCCGCGCCTGAATCACCCAGGAAGGCTGTGACTCCATCGTGCGTACGGACCGCGCTGGCGTGGAGCGGCAGCAATCCATTCTGGTGGCAGAGCGCCCCGAATACCGACCCCAGCAGGTAGGTTGAAACGTCAGCGGGTGGGGCATCGTCTTCGAGTTGCACTGTCACGTCGACGCCGTTCTGCACCAGGAATCGCGCAACCTGTGGAATTTTCAGAAGATATGCGGATTTCGCGACCCGGCAGAGCTTGCCATAGGGCGCTGCGCCGTCGATTTCGTCGGGCACCTGACCCAGCCGGATACTGACTACTATCGGATCGCCGGCGCCTCGAACCCCTTTGAGCTCTGGGATTGCAATCTGCGATTCGAACAGGAACGGCCCGTATTCATAGCTGTGTGGAGGGGTATTTTGCTCGACATGACCAGGCACGGTACTAATTCCCAACATTTTCCGCGTTTCCTCTTGTCACGTCTCGCTTAACTATAGTACCGTTCCGGAGGACGAAGTTTGGGTCGCGCCGCCGTCGCGACGGACCGATAGAAGGGCAGCCGTCGATGCGGAGCTCAACGGGATTTTTCCGCCCGTAACTTTAAAGGCATTGTGGGAAGGCCCCTACACCTGTATACTCATGATCAGGAGGGACCACCAACATGACTACCCCAAAGATCTGGACCAAGCCGACCATCGACGTAACGTCCATCAACCTCGCCAAGTACTATCACGTTTCTTCTACCGACCAGGGCGGCGCCGAGCATCGCTCGTAAGCTTTCCCGGCACTGTTCTTGCAGTGATATTCAAACATGAAGCACGTACCAGGCAGCAAGCGTTAGTACTCCCCAAAGTATTTCCTGTCACAATTCCTGAATGGGCTGACCGGTCGATGGGTGCCGGTCAGCAAGGCATTTCAGGGTTCTCGCAAGTTTAGAAATTTATGTCTGCAATCGGCGCCGTCTGGGCTCAGGCAAGCGAACCATCCGCATGTACGATGGTCGACTCGATGCTGGATGCCCTGGCGATGCACGGTGGGTTGCGCCGTTTCACCTGCGCCGGTGGTGACCACATCGCCCTCGGCGGACTTCTCACGCACATGCTGCCCGAAGACCTCTTCGATCAGCAACCTCTTTGGAATCAGGACCGGTCTGCCTGTATGGTGGCCGAAGTCCGGCTCGATAACCGGGCCGACCTGGTGCGCGAACTTGCGCTCGAACATCCCGAGGAATTAGCCGACTCCACGATCCTGATGGCCGCATGGAATCGCTGGGGCGAGGCTTGCCTGAACCACATTCTGGGCGGATTCGCCTTCGCGGTGTGGCAGCCGCACACCCAGACTCTGTTCGCAGCGCGCGACCACGTCGGCGAGCGTCCGCTCTTCTACCACCAGGGCAAGGACTTCGTCGCAATCGCCTCGATGCCCAAGGGACTGCTCGCAATCCCCGGTGTTTACAGGGGTTTCAACGCGCAACGCTTAGTCGACTGCCTGGTCCTCACCCATCCCGACTGGAATGCCAGCTATTACGAAGGCATCTCGCGTGTGCCGCTTGGCCACTTCGTACGCGTTCGCGCAGTGGACGGCAAGCCGACCGTAGAGTGCAAGCCTTACTGGCATCCATGCGACGCGGAACCTACGCGCTACAAACGCGACGAAGACTATGTTGAAGCCCTGCTCGAGATCTTCGACAAGGCTACAGCCGCTCGGCTGCGTTCGCCCAAGGGCATCAGCGCGCAGTTGAGCGCCGGTATGGATAGCTCGTCGGTGGTCGCGACCGCTGCGCGTCTGCTGGAGCCCGAGGGCCGGCGCCTGACCGCTTATACCGCAGTCCCACGCCAGGGCTTCCTGGGCAAAGGCATTCCCGGGCGGCTGTTTCAGGAAGGCCCCGGCGCGGCTGATGTGGCGGCGCTATATCCCAACGTCGACCATGTGCTGATCGACTCCGCGGGCTACGATCTGCTGGCCGACATGAAGGCCTGGACCGATGCGATGGACGAGCCCGCGCAGAACTGCGTCAATCTGCTGTGGATGACGGCCATCATGAACGATGCGCGCAGCCGCGGCGCGGGCGTGATGCTGCACGGTCTGAGCGGCAATGCGACCATATCAGCCGACGGCTGGGAGGCGATGACGACGTGGTTTCGCACCGGCCACTGGATCAAGCTGTTCCGGTTCGCCAACAACCTGCGCAATCGCGGCGAGCTATCGTTCAAGGCCTCTGCAGTGCTTGCGACCAACGGGCTGATGCCGCGCTGGCTGAAGAAGCAGATCAAGCCCGGCGCGCGCGAACTCAATCTCGACTACTCGGCCGTCAACCCCGGCATCGTGGAGGAGTACGACCTGGTCGAGAAGGCTTTTCAGAAGCGCCACGGCGACCTGCCGGACATCCGCACCCAGCGCGCGCGGTTCTTCGAGCGTTTCGATCCGGCGCCTTTGAATGCTGCGATTGCGGCTCGTTTCGGCCTTGAGAATCGCGATCCGATGGGCGACAAGCGCATCTTCGAGTTCTGTTTTTCCGTGCCGATCGAGCAATACGCGGCGCAAGGTCAGTCGCGGTCGCTGGTTCGCCGCGCCATGAAAGACCGGCTGCCCGCATCCACGCTGGCGCGGAACGTGCGCGGTCAGCAGGGCGCAGACTGGTACCTGACGCTTGCTGAGGCGCTGCCCGATCTTCGGGACGAGATTCCACGCATCGAGCAGAGCCCCGCTGCCAGATACTTCCTCGACATCGAGCGTCTGAAGAAGCTGACCAACACCTGGCCCGAGACCGGCCACGAGCTTCCGCAGATTATGGATTCGTGGAATTACGCTCTGACGCGTGGCGTGGCGATCGGCTACTTGCTGCGCAAAGAACAAGGCGATGTAAATAGTTGACCGTCCGGTTAGCTCGGGCTGAATCGGTGCTGGAGCAACCGCATAATCATCTACAGAGATTCCGGCTTCGCCACAATGACGGCCATTTCTTGTCTTGGCTACTGCGGTTGGTTCTACGCGTCCGCTGGCTGCGCGACCACTTCATCCCGCACTTTGTCCCAGGGTCCGCTTGTTTTCAACCCACCATGCTCAAGGACATAGACTCGATCGGCGACTGCGACCGCGCTTGGCCTGTGCGAGATCAGCAGCGTGGTAACCCCGAGCCCCTTCACCACGCGCAGGATGCTCTCCTCATTCTCAAGATCGAGCGAGTTCGTGGCTTCGTCGAGAATCAGCAGCGATGGCTTCAGCAGCAGCGCCCGAGCCAGGGCGATCCGCTGGCGCTGCCCGTGCGAGAGCATCATGCCGCGGTCGCCGACGAGAGTGTCGATCCCATTTGCCAACCCGTACACAAAATCCGCGCTGGCGGCCTGGATTGCCGCGGCGAGTTGCTGCTCGGAGGCGGCGGGCAGCGCCCACAGCAGATTGGCTCGAATCGAGTCGTGAAAGAGCAGGGTGTCCTGGCTGACGTAGCCGATCCGGCGCCGCCAGGAACGGGCATTTGCACGCGTAATCGCGGTCCCGTCGGCTTCTACGCTGCCGCTGTCCGGCGCGAGCAGCCCCATAACGAGATCGGCGACTGTACTTTTGCCTGCGCCTGAAAGACCGGCGATCGCCGTAATCTTTCCTGCCTCAAACTCCAGACTGAGCCCGTCAAGAACCATCGGGGCATTCGGCGCGTACGCGAATCGAACGTCGCGCAGTCGCAGCTCGCGGGTAAGGGATGGCGCGACGCCCGAATCATCGCCAGCCTCTGAATTCTCCGCACATTCGGTTAGGAACGCCTCGATGCGGTTGTAGGCCGGCAGATCAGTCAGTATCTCATTCACCTTGGTCTGCGCCGCATTCAGCCGTGGAGTCGCCCTTACAAAAGCGAACAAGAAAACCAGCATCGAGGCAGCCGCGAGGTGCAGCACGTTCAGCCCGAGCAGAATAAGCCCGCACAACAGGGCCAGCGAAGCAATCTGAAATCGCCTTGAAGCCGCGACGCTGCGCCACTCATTCGCCACCAGTTCCCTGATCAGTTCGTCGTAGCGGCGCGTAAACAGGTTGAGTTCGGCATCCTGTGCGCCGAAGGCCTTGACGACCTTCAGATTCTGCAAGCGCTCCATCGACGACTCAAAGACCTGGCCCATGCGCACCGAGGTCTCGCGGCCCGAGTTGTAGATCGCCTTGCCGGCGCGGCGCTGCCAGGGCACCAGGAGCCCCAGCGCGGCCAGCAGCAGCAGCGTCAGCAGCGGCGCGTAGTAGCACGCCAGCCCGAGCATCAGCAGGGCCACCATTCCGTTCGAGAGCAGCGCGATCAGACTGCCGGCCAGCGTGCCGATGCGCGCCATCTCGGTGGTGAGGTAGTGCGTGAGATCGGAAGACCGGCGCCGGGTCAGGAAAGTCCAATCGGCGTGCAGAATCGCCTCGTAGATCTGTCCGGCAAGCTTCTTCCTGACGGGCAGGATGATGTCGATGGTCAGGGTGGACAGCATGCCATTCAGCAGCGAGAGCAGGCCTACGCTGAGGATCACGACGACCAGAATCGTGCCCAGCCAGGCGGAGCGCGGGATGTGCGTGGCTGTGAGGGCGTGAAACAGCATCTGGGTGCGGGGACCGGCCACCGGCGCATCGGTATGGCCCGGATCGCCTAGCAGCGCGATGAGCGGGAAGACCATTACGAGGCTTACGCCTTCGGTCAGGGAGAGGAGCGTGGA
>CAJCHO010000089.1 GCA_903970145.1 Mycobacteriaceae bacterium
GTCCGAACCACCCGTGGATCCAGCCGCGTACGCCCGCCAAGCTATTACCGGTTGGACCGGGTCTGCTTGGGCGGGTGCTCGATGGAACCGGCCACGCCCTGGACAAGCTTGGGCCGGTACGCGCCGAGGCGCGTCTGCCCCTCTGGAGCAAGCCGATCAACCCGATCGAGCGCGAACCGATTCGCGAGCCGCTCGATGTCGGTGTGCGTGCCATCAATGCCCTCTTGACGGTCGGACGCGGACAGCGCATGGGTCTGTTTGCCGGAAGCGGCATCGGCAAGAGCGTCTTACTCGGCATGATGGCGCGCTACACCTCGGCGGACGTCATTGTGGTCGGTCTTATCGGTGAGCGCGGCCGCGAGGTCAAGGAATTCATTGAGGAGATCCTTGGTGTAAAGGGACTGGCGCGCGCCGTAGTGGTTGCTGCGCCGGCGGACACCCCACCCCTGATGCGTCTACAGGGTGCGGCGTATGCCACAACCATCGCGGAGTATTTCCGCGATCAGGGCAAGGATGTCCTTCTGATCATGGATTCGCTAACCCGCTACGCCATGGCCCAACGGGAAATAGCGCTGGCGATCAATGAGCCGCCGGCCACGCGCGGTTACCCGCCGTCGGTATTCGCGCGCCTGCCACAGCTGGTCGAGCGCGCCGGGAACGGCGCGCCAGGGGGTGGCTCGATAACCGCTTTCTATACCGTGCTGACTGAGGGTGACGATCCACAGGACCCGATCGCCGACGCGGCGCGCGCAATCCTCGACGGGCACATCGTGCTGTCGCGCCAGCTCGCCGATCAGGGCCATTACCCGGCCATTGACATCGAACAGTCGATCAGTCGCGCCTTGCAGTCGCTGGTAAAGCCCGATGCGTTCGAGCTGATCAGGCAATTCAAGACGCTCTACGCCCGCTATCAGCGCAATCGTGACCTGATCAATGTGGGCGCCTATGTCCCCGGCAGCGACCCGGTGCTGGACCGCGCCCTTTCAATCTATCCGGCGCTGGAGGGCTTCCTGCAGCAGGACATGCGGGAGAAAGTGGATTTGGCTACTAGCAGCGGGGCACTGCGCATGCTGTTTCCCGGCAGCGCTCGCCTGGACGCATGAAGTTCTAAAGGCAGGTTTGAAACGGACACACCATGATTGATTCGGAACAACTGAAACTGCTGCAAAAGCTCGCCGCCGAGCGCGACGAGCTCGCAGCGCGCCAGCTCGCCCGTGCCCACGAGTCCTTGCAAAACGCACAACAGCAGCTGGCCGTACTGGCGCGCTATGCTGGCGACTATCACCAGCGCCTCGGGCAGGAAGTAAGCGGCGGCCTTGCAAGCGAAACCCTGCGCAACTATCAGGCCTTCATGCAGAACGTCAGTTCGGCCATTACCCAGCAGGAGCACGAAGTAGACCGACGCAAACATGCGGTACGCGCCGCAGAGGTGGCCTGGCACGAAACCCAGCGCCAACTGAAGTCATTTTCCACGCTGGCAGCGCGCGGTGCACAGCGCGCTCGCTCTGAAGCCAATCGTCGCCAGCAACGCCAGGACGATGAATTCGCGGCCCGCCGCAGCCGTGCCAATCTGACCGACGCATAGGACAAACCATGGTTTCAATGCCCGCACTGCCCATCGCCAGCCAAGTGGATCAAAGCGCCGCGAGCGCCAACGCAAATGCCGGTTCAAGCACGAGCGGCGCGGCACCCGCCAACGATGGCGGATCCTTTCAGGATGTCTTGTCGCAACAGGTCCAGCGCAATGCCTCGACTGAGCCGCCTTCAGCGAATCAGGGCAAGGCCGCTGGCGCATCCGACGATGGCTCCGCCGCAACTACGGGCACACCGACTCCGGACACCGCGAGTGGTGCGCCAGCCAAGGTGCCTAAAGCCACGCTCGTGGATACGACGAACGGTACTGGCACCACCTCTTCTGGAGAATCCGCTAGCCAGGTGGCAAAACTGATTGAGAGCAGCACCCAGGCGGGTAAGCAGACCGCGTCCGAAACCCAATCGGGCAAGCGCGCCAAACTGGACGCGCAATCGGCGGGAGCTGCCGTACCGGTCGGCACCCTGCCGGTGCTCGCATCCGTCGTGCCGCAAACAAGTGCCCCAGTACAAACGTCCTCTGCCGAGAACGCGGTCAGCGCGGCCAGCGCCAGCGCGGCCAGTCGCGCTGCGGCCGCACTGCTTGAGTCCGCCCCCGCCGGCGCGAGCGCAGCCAGGGATCAACAAGGAGGCGATCTCACTGACGATTTGTCCGATGTTGCGGCAGATTCGCCGTCCTTGGCTACCACCGTGACCGCCGCAGTGACTCGCCTTGCCACGACCACGAGCGCCCGTGGCACGGACGCGATCATCCAGTCGGACACCAATCCCGTCCCAGCGGCGGCTGGTGTCGCCACTCTTCCCAGCCAATATTCGGCGGCCCTCGAAAGTCTAGCCGCAGCTGCGAGCACTGCAGCGGGTCCCGCGGTCAGCGGTGCGCAGGCGGCCCTTGGGGCCGGTACCGCCGGCAGCGCCAGCGCTGCCCTGGCTAGCGCCGTGGGATCGGCCCAGTGGTCGGGCGAGCTCGGCGGTCGCGTCCTGATGATGGTCCAGCAGAATCTGCAGTCTGCCCAGCTCAGCCTGAACCCTGCTCATCTGGGTCCGATGCAAGTCGAGATTCGCATCGACAGCAACAACCAGACGAACATCGCATTTAGCGCCGTCCAGCCGGAGACCCGGCATGCGCTCGAGGCGAGTCTGCCGCAGCTGCGCGACATGCTGGTAGAGGGGGGAGTGAATATCGGCAACTGCTCGGTAGGCACCGGCAGCTTTGCCGCCCAGGACGATCCGGCACGCCAGGGCGCCAGCGGCTCGTCCGCTCAGGCCGCGGCAACCGGTGCAGTCGCACCCGCCGCACCCACCTCGACGATCAGCCGGTCTTTGCAACTGGTCGACACCTTTGCCTAGGTGAAGCAGAAAGATAGCAGCATTTTATCGGGCTAATTCCGCGATACACGAGCGCGCGGATATTGCACAATCGTCTTAGCTCACGACCCACATCGCTCGCGGAATCTCAGAACCATGGCCACCAAGTCAGCCAAACCAGGTCTCAAACCGGTCGCAGCACCCGAACCGGAGGCCGTCGCTGCACCGGCGAAGAAGAAAAAGCCGCTACTGCTGATCGCAGTCGCGCTACTGGTCCTCATATTGGGTGGCGGTGGCGCCGCCTGGTACTTCACTCATGGCAGTGCGTCGGATGCGGCGGGCGCCGCCAAGGATGCCAAGGCCAAGGAAAAGCCCAAAGTCGCTAAGCCACCGGTGTTCGTGAATCTCGAGCCGTTTACCGTCAATCTGAGCGGTGGCGACCACTTCCTGCAGCTGGGCGTGGTCCTTCAGGTTACCAATGACGAGACCGCCGAGGCGATCAAAAATCATTTGCCGCAAATCCGCAATCGACTCTTGCTGCTCTTGTCATCTAAGCTCCCGGCGCAGCTCAATAGCCTCGAGGACAAGCAGAAACTTGCCGACGAAATATTGGCCGATACCCGCCAGCCCCTCGGCGAGGAAGAAGCCAAGAACGTCGAGACCGTGCTTTTCTCGTCGATGGTCATCCAGTAGCGCAGTGCGTTAAGCCAGAGCCATGCCCAACGAATTTCTTTCCCAGGACGAAGTCGACGCCCTCCTCAAAGGAGTGACGGGGGAAGAAGACGCGCCCGCGGAGGAAGAGCCGCGGGACGGCATACGGCCCTATAACCTCGCCACGCAGGAACGAATCGTGCGCGGGCGCATGCCCACGCTCGAGATCATCAATGAGCGCTTTGCCAGACTGTTGCGCATCGGCCTGTTCAATTTCGTGCGGCGCAGCTCCGAAATCGCGGTAGGACCGCTGCGCATCATGAAATATGCGGAATTCATCCGCAACCTGGTGGTTCCGACCAACCTGAACATCGTTCACTTCAAGCCGCTGCGCGGCAGCGCGCTCTTTGTGTTTGACCCCAACCTGGTATTTCTGATTATCGACAATCTGTTTGGTGGTGACGGCCGCTTTCATACGCGCGTCGAGGGTCGCGATTTCACCCTGACTGAGCAACGCATCATCCAGCGCATGCTGGAGGTGGTGTTTGAGAATTATGAGAAAGCCTGGAAGCCGGTTTTTCCGCTGCAATTTGAATACGTACGATCGGAGATGCACACCCAGTTTGCCAACATCGCCAACCCAAGCGAGGTGGTGGTCACGGCGACTTTCCACATCGAAGTCGGCGCCAAGGGCGGCGATCTGCATATCTGCATGCCCTATTCCTCGGTCGAACCGATCCGTGACCTGCTCTACAGCAGCATTCAGGGCGATCAGATGGAGCCTGATAAACGCTGGTTGACGCTGCTGTCCAAACAGGTCCAGGCGGCCGAAGTCGAACTGGTGGCAACGCTCGCGCAGGTCGGAATGACATTCGAGCAGCTCATGCAAATGAAGGCCGGCGACGTGGTGATGCTCGACGTCAAGCCGTCGATCGTAGCTTCGGTCGACAATGTACCCGTGTTCCGCTGCCGCTACGGAATGTCCAAGGGGCAATATGCCCTGCGTATCGAGGAAACGATTCTGCCCTCGAAAGAAGAGAAATGACGAGGAGCTTCCATGTCGAATCAAGATGAAAACCCCGATGACTGGGCCGCAGCAATGGCCGAGCAGGCCGGCGCCGCGCAGAGCGCAACCGAGAAGCTGCTTGAGAAATTCTCGAGCACGCCAAGCGCAACGACCACCAATGACATCGAGATGGTGCTCGATATCCCGGTGCTGCTGACAGTCGAGCTCGGACGCACGCGCATTCCCATCAAGAATATCCTGCAACTCGCGCAGGGCTCGGTGGTCGAGCTTGACGGCATGGCCGGCGAACCGATGGACGTACTCGTCAACGGCTGCCTGATCGCGCAAGGCGAGGTGGTCGTGGTGAACGACAAGTTCGGCATTCGCCTGACCGATATCATCACTCCATCCGAGCGGGTCAGGAAACTGAACCGGTGAAGCGCGGATGTCTTCTAGCACTCTGGCTCCTCGCGCCCCTACAGGGTGCGCAGGCGCAAAGCGTGCCAAGCGAACTCAGTCCGGCCCTTGGATTTCTGCAGGCCTTGCTGGTGCTCGCCTTCGTCATCGCACTGGTATTTGCCACCGGCTGGGTGATGCGTCGCATCATGCCGCAAAGCGGTGGTCGCGGTGGTCTGCGAGTGATCTCTTCGATCGCCGTTGGCACGAGAGAGCGCGTTGTCGTGGTGCGCTGCCAGGACCAGATTTTGACCCTTGGGGTCGCACCGGGCCGCGTCAACCTACTACAGGCAAGCCCGGCCGGGGCTGAGGCAGCGGCTGCGGACACCGAAGCGCCTGCGGCGCCACGGTTTCTGGATCGCCTGCGCCAGCTGACGCGCAACGAGACTGCGCACTAGCATGAGCTGCACCCGATCCTGGCGCGTGCTGGTCTGGTTGGCGCTCGGTGTGCTGACACTGGCGTGGATCGGACCGGCCTGGTCGGAGCCAGCCGCCACTCCCATCGCTCCCATCCCCTCAAGTGCCGCCACCCCGGCATTGACTGCACTCACCGCCACGCCGGCCCCGGGTGGTGGTCAGACCTATTCGCTGTCGCTGCAGATCCTGATTCTGCTGACAGCGCTGACTTTTTTGCCGGCGATCCTGCTTCTGATGACCGCCTTCACGCGCATCATCATCGTGCTCTCGCTCTTGCGCAACGCGCTTGGCATGACCACGTCGCCGCCCAACCAGGTACTGATCGGGCTGGCGCTGTTTTTGACCCTGTTCGTGATGGCGCCGACCTTCGATCACATCTACGACGACGCTTACCTGCCTTTCTCCCAGCAGAAAATCACCCAGGAGGAGGCGCTCGAGCGTGGCTACGCACCCCTGCGCGGATTCATGCTCAAGCAGACTCGCGAGCCCGATCTGGCCTTGTTCCTGAAAATCGGCAAAGTCGCGCCGCTGGCAAGTCCCAATGATGTGCCGGCGCGGGTGCTGATTCCGGCCTTTGTGACGAGCGAACTCAAGACCGCCTTTCAGATCGGATTCATCGTCTTTCTGCCCTTCATCATCATCGACCTGGTGGTCTCCAGTGTGCTCATGTCGATGGGCATGATGATGCTGTCGCCGGCCACGATTTCACTGCCCTTCAAACTGATGCTGTTCGTGCTTGCCGATGGCTGGACGCTCTTGATCGGCTCGCTCGTGCAAAGCTTCGCAGGCTAAGGAATAACCATGAACCCGCAAACCGTCGTGACCATTGGCCAGGGAGCACTGACCATGATGCTGACCATCGCAGCGCCAATGCTCCTGGCGGCGCTGGTTGTCGGCCTATTGGTGAGTATCATGCAGGCCGCCACCCAGATCAACGAAATGACCCTGTCATTCATCCCCAAGCTGGTCGCAGTTTTTGCTGTCCTGATCGCAAGCGGTCCATGGATGCTGCAGATTTTCGTCGACTACATCCAGCGGCTGTTTACGAGCATTCCCCAGATCATCGGATAGGAAATCGCATCGTGCTGCATTTCGCGAGCTCGCAGCTGCTTGCCTGGATGATCGCCTGGTTCTATCCGCTGTGTCGCGTCGCAGCCCTGATCGGCACGGCGCCGATAATCAGCGACTCGGGGGCACCACCCACCGTCAAGATAGGGCTATCGGTCCTGATCACCATCGTCATCGCACCGACCCTGCCCGCCATGGCAGCCGTGGACGTCGTGTCGCTCTCCGGTCTCGCATTGATCGTGCGCCAGCTCCTGATAGGCGCGGCCCTGGGCCTCACGCTGCGCATGGTATTTGCGGCAGTCTCCTATGCCGGCGACGTGATCGGCTTACAGATGGGCCTCGGATTTGCGCAACTGTTTGACCCCCAGCACAATGAACAGACGCCCGTAGTGGGTACCTTTCTCGGATACCTCGCGGGGCTGACTTTTCTGGCTTTAAACGGCCACCTGATCCTGATCGGCGTCGTCGCCGAGAGCTTTACTGCCTGGCCCATTGACGGTCCATCGATCCTGGCGCTCGATTGGTACGCCCTCCTGCTCGAGGCGGGCATGATGTTCGCGCTCGCTCTGCATCTGGCCCTGCCGGTCATCGCCGCCCTGCTCCTGACCAATGTCGCGCTGGGCGTGCTGATGCGATCTGCCCCGCAGCTGAATCTGTTTGCGATCGGCTTTCCAATCACCCTTCTGATCGGCGCGATTGCCCTTCTGTTCACGCTGCCGGCGATGATGGGTACTATTGAAAGCGGGCTTGGCGAAGCGCTCGTGCGACTGACGCGCTAGCAGCGCTTCGCGGACTTCACGCCGCTGCGGTCTCCAGCGAGCGCGCCCAGTGGAAGGCTTCCATCTGCAACTCGAGCATGCGCTTCATCGGCACATACGAGACCAGCTGCCAGAGATTTTGCGTGCGTCCCGAGTCCGAGGTCTCAAGGCTCTCAGCCAGGGCCAGTAGGTTCCCAAGTCGACCCTCGCGCGTCAGAAGCGCTGCCCTGACCTCCGGCGCCAGCGGAATCGCGTCGACCGCGACTTGAGGGGTGGTATTTAGCAGCATGTGCACCAGTGACAGAACACCAGTGACAAAGGCCTCGTCCTTGTCCTGCTGGTTCGACTGGGGACGCGCTTCGGCCATCAACTCCATGAAGCGCGCGCGAGTGGCGGCGACCTGCAGCATCGGGTTTTGCGCGGTACCCGATTCGCCGCTGGCAAAAAGCATCAGGTTGAGCCAGCGCTGCAGCTGACGGCGACCCAGCTGAACGATGGCCTGCTGGACGCTGGTGATCACGCGCAGATTCCCCGACGCCGCAGAATTGACCAGGCGCAAGAGATTGAATGAAAGAGTCGGATTGCGCTTGATCTCGTCACCCAGTTTCTGGTTGTCCGCATCCTCGAGAATGAGCGTGAGCAGGCGCAGCAGCTGCGCCTTGCCAGGATTGAGCGAGCGCGAGGTGTCGACCGTTGTCTGTGGCGCGAAATAAAATCCCTGGAAGAGGTCAATACCACGCGCACTGAGATCCTTGAATTGGCTGTCGTGCGTGACATTGCGCGCCAGAAGCGCAATCTTGCCACGCAGCCCCAGGAGACTCTTGAGCGTGGTGTCCGAAATCGGACGCTCGAAATCCAGCGCCAGTGTCTTTAGGACTGGCAAGGCGGTACGCAGCTGCTCCTGGTCGAGGTCATGGAAGTCGAGCGAGATCCAGTGGCCGCGCTGCGAGAGGTCTCGAATGCGGGTCATGGCGACGCCATTGGTGTCGAAGGCCCCCTTGATTGCCAGGACCACTTTACGCGGTGGCAGGACTTCGAGCATACCCGAGGTGATCACGCGCACATCCAGATGCAGGTAGCCTGGAAACTGTCCCAAAAGCGCGTCAAAACCGGCCCCGCTAAATACCTGGTTAAGGCCGCCAGCCAATGCCCGCAGCGCCGCGCCCGGTCCCTGCTCGGCTTCGCCCTCGCCCAGTTCCAGACTCAGATCGTAGGCGGCCAGACGACCTTTGCCATCGACGATGGCCTGGCGCTTGAGGATGACCGGATCGTCGACCGCGTCGGTCTTGTCTGCATCCCCGGGTGGCGATTGCGTATTGCTCTCCATGCGAAAATCCTAGTCAGACTCGATTGATGGCACGATTGGGATCGCGCGCCAGGATCCCCATGACACGGGCGGCGATCTCTTCGACCGGAAGGGTCTCGTCCACGGCGCCAGCAGCGATGGCCTCGCGGGGCATTCCGAAGACCACGCAGCTGGCCTCATCCTGCGCAATATTGTACGCGCCGCAGTCCTTCATATTGCGCATCGCCAATGCACCGTCCTTGCCCATGCCAGTCAACATGATGCCAATGGCATTGCCTCCGACCAGTTTGGCGACGGAATTGAACAGCGCCTCGACCGAGGGTCGGTGACGATTGATTGGCTCGGCCTCTGACAGGCTCGCGACATAATTGGCCCCACTCTTGGCTACCAGCAGATGATGGGATCCCGGCGCGATATAGGCGTGTCCAGGCAACAGGCGCTCACCGTCGCTCGCCTCCTTGACGGAAATCTGGCACAGACCGTCAAGACGCTGGGCAAAACTCTTGGTGAATCCAGCCGGCATGTGCTGGGTGATCACGGTCGCCGGCGCGTCCGGAGGTAGCCGCATCAGGACCTCCTTGATGGCTTCGGTGCCGCCGGTCGATGCGCCGATGGCGATCATCTTTTCTGTGCCGGTGATGCGCGAGCCCAGCAGGGGCAATTTCTCCCGGACGCGCGCGTCGGGCTGGGAATCGGCGAGACGACGAATCCGGCTCTTGGCCGCGATCCGGATCTTGTGCGCGATTTCGTCACCGAACAGCGCCATACCCTTCTCGATGTCGAGTTTGGGTTTGGCTATGAAATCGACGGCGCCCAGTTCCAGTGCCCGCATCGTTGCTTCCGAGCCGCGCTCGGTCAGTGTCGAGAGCATCACCACCGGCATCGGACGCAGGCGCATCAGGCGCTCTAGGAAGTCGAGCCCATCCATCTTGGGCATCTCAATGTCGAGCGTGATCACATCAGGATTGACGGACTTGATCATCTGGCGTGCAACCAGCGGGTCGGGCGCCGCGCCGACGGTAGTCATGTCCGGCTGTGAGTCGATAATCGCCGAAACCAGCTTTCGAATCAGCGCCGAGTCGTCGATTACCACCACTTTTATCTTGTCCATAAGATTGATCAGGTGAAGAGTTCGACGTCGCCGGAAACATCGGCGCGCTTGAGGTTGGCGCGGTAATCGGCCTCGCGTTGCTCGATGGTGTCGTTGTGCAGTTCGCGTAACTTGTGCACCAGTACCCGGCCGGTCTCGGGAAAGAAATAGACCTTGCGCGGATAGATGTCGAGCAGGTCCTCGGCCACAATCGCAATGCGCTCGGTCTGCAGGAACTGGCGCACAAACTCCGAATTGCGCTGCCCGACATTGGCCTGCGTGAAGCCGCTCATGACATTGCCACCGCCGAACACCTTGGCTTCCAGCGAAGCGCGTGCCGCGCCGCGCTTTAGGAGCTGATTGATGAGAATTTCCATGGCGAATATTCCGTAGCGCGCAGGTGCAGAGTTGGGGTCGCGCGAGTCGACCACGCCCTCGGGCAACATGAAATGGTTCATGCCACCAACCCCGTTGCGCCGATCGCGAATGCAGGCCGAAACGCATGAGCCGAGCACCGTGACGATCATCATCTTCTGGGTCGTGACGTAATACTCGCCCGGGAGGATCTTTGCAGCTTGAATGTCGAATCGCCTGTCGTAGTAGACATTGGGCTCGGAACTGCTGCTATAGGAAGCACTGGTATCGTTGTTCATGGTGCGGACTTCGCGCCTGATCGGTTCAGCGCGCGTTCGCGTGCTTATAGACGGTCTGGCCACAGGACTCCAGAACGTCGCGTACTTGCGACAGGTTTTCCGAGTGGCCAAAGAAAATCAGGCCGTCGGGAGCGAGCAGTGCCGCCAGTCGCCGGGCCAGTTTGAGTTGTGTCTCCTTGTCAAAGTAAATCATCACGTTACGACAAAAGATCGCTGTGAACGGACCCTCCAGCGGCCAGCGCGAGTCCAGCAGATTGAGCTGTTTGAAAGTCACGAGGCATCGTACTTCGGGCTTGACGCGTACCAGGCCCTCGTTGGTGCCCTTGCCGCGCAGGAAAAAGTGCTTGAGCCGCTCGGGCTCCATCTTGGCAACCGTATCGAGGGGATAAGTGGCCTGTTCGGCACGTGCCAGGACCGAGGTGTCGATGTCGCTGGCCACAATTTCCACGGCCGGATTGCTCGACCCGAGCGCCTCGATCGCCGTGAAGGCAATCGTATAGGGCTCCTCTCCGGTCGAGGCAGCCGCGCACCAGATACGCTTTTTTGACTGGGCCGGCTGCGCTTCCAGATGCCGTGCGAGGATCTTGAAATGGTGCGCCTCGCGATAAAACGACGTGAGGTTGGTCGTCAGTGAATTGACGAAATTCTGCCATTCAGGCCCGTCGCCATTCTGGACGCGCCGCAGATAGCTCGAAAAATCGCTCTCGCCGAGGGCGCGCAGCCGTCGCACGAGGCGGCTGTAGACCATCGTACGCTTGCTGTCCGACAGGGTAATGCCGGCGTGCTGGTAGATGAGCTTGCGCACGCGCTCGAAGTCGGCATCCTCGAAATGAAAGACGTCGGCGCCTCCCGGCGCCGCAGTTTCCTCGACGTCGGTGCGCGCTGCCTTGCGCGACTGATCAGCGACCATTGCCTGAATCTTCGAAGCGATAGGCTAGGCGCAAGCCACCCCAGTGCCGCCCCAGCACCATCAGGGGAGCGGACAAGTCCTTCATGAGCACGAACTTGCCGCCACCCATGTCGCGCCGGTAGGTCTGCAGCAGAAAGCGCTTGCGGTTCTGGGCTGCACCAAGACCGGTGCGATCGGTAAACAGGCGGCGATTGCGGCAGTTGGCGGCATTCCAGACCGGATCCTTGCCCTGGGGCGCGGAGAATTTGCGATTGTGGGTCGGCAAGAATCCGTTGCGGTCGACTGCCGCGCAAAAGACCACATTGGGGGACAAGTCGAGCATTGGTTCCTGGATCGCTGGCAAGACGCGATCGGTGAACTGCACGTAACGCGTCATGAATTGTTCGGGTTTGGTACCTGCGATCGGCCGGTAGCTCGCATCCCAGAGATCCTCACGAGTGATCTGGCCGCGCTCGATTCCCTCTTCGAATGCGCTTACCACTCGCGCTGCTGCCTCAAGGACCGCCTCGATATAGGGCGTGTCCTCGGATTCCATGCCGCAGTCGGCCGCGATCTCGATCAGATCTTCCGACAGCAGCAAGAGGTCGTGCACCCGCTCGAGCGCACCTTCGAGATGCTTCTGCGACTGGGTCGCATCCCCGACGAGGGCAGCACAACCGGAACTCACGGCGCGGCAAGTCTCGATATTCTGCTCGGCGGCCGCGCTCATTGAGCCAATCTCGTTCTGCACCGCGTCGAAAGCCGCATGAAACGAGGAAAATGCCGACTCGACTGCCGACAGCGAGCTCTCCGAGTTGGCGTTGCCTTCTATACGACTCTTACGCGAAAGCTCGTCGATCCGTTGACCAAGCGCGGCTACGGTCTGACTGATCAGGGCACTCGATTCCTGCGATTGCTGTGAGAGCTCCTTGATGGCCTGTGCCACCACGCCAAAACCGCGTCCCGCAGCACCGGCGTGGACCGCTTCAACCGAGGCGTTGAACGCCAGGATGCGGGTCTGCATGGCGATCGAACTGATCCTGCCAGCAGCCTCCGAGACGCCGCGCAGCGCCTGCGTGACGGCGCCTATGCCACTCGCAACTTCATCGACCGCCTGGGCCAGCACACGCGTACCGTCGAGCGAGGTCTGGACCGCACTGCGAGCCTGCGACGCGACTTCGCGCGCCTGGCGCGCCGAGTGCTCGATCTGGGCATTGCTCTGATCCATGCGCTCGGTTTGGGCGGTCAGATCGTTGAATCCCGACTGCTGGCGCACCCCTGCTGCGGCGAGGTCCTCAAGCTTGCCAGCAATATCGGCAGCTTCGCGACCGATGCTTGAGGCGCGACTGGCGAAGCGTCGAAATTCTTCCGGGGCCGAGTCTGCCGCGCTCGGCGCAGGTGAAACGGTTGGAACGAGTGCAGTGACCTCTCGATGATCCATGGTTCTCTCTAAAACTCTTCCCAGTCGCTGGTCTCGGTGGTATAGGCCGCTTCCTTGGGTACCCGCTTGCTCCCTGTCTTGCCAGGCGCCTTGGTATTGTTGGCTCCCGGATCTCTCGCACGGCCGCGAGCGGCGTGGCTTTTCGTACTGGGTGAACTCTGTGGCTCGTCGCTCTCGGCGGTACGCGCGGCCGGCGCGGGCTGCGGCTCGGCTTTTCTGGGCGGCCGCGCGGCGACCAGCTCGGCGCCGGGTCGTGCATGGCGCGCGGCCCCCGTGACCGCAAACACCTCCATCGAAGTGGCCAGATGGTCGGCCTGCTGGCGCATGGACTCGGCAGCGGCGGCCGCCTGCTCCACCAGCGCGGCGTTCTGCTGCGTCGCCTGATCCATTTGACCGACCGCGTCATTGACTTGCTGAATCCCGGCACTCTGTTCTTCCGAAGCGGCCGAGATCTCGGCCATGATGTCGGTCACGCGGCGCACGGACTCGACGATGTCCTTCATGGTCTTGCCGGCCACCTCAACCAGGCGCGAGCCATCCTCGACTTTGTTGCTCGACTCCGAGATGAGATCCTTGATTTCCTTCGCGGCCGCACCGCAGCGCTGGGCGAGATTGCGCACTTCGCTGGCGACGACGGCAAAGCCGCGACCCTGCTCGCCAGCACGCGCCGCTTCCACAGCGGCGTTCAGGGCAAGTATGTTGGTCTGAAAAGCGATGCCATCGATGACGCCGATGATGTCCGAGATGCGTCGCGAACTATCCGAGATCGACTGCATCGTGAGCACCACCTTGCCGACTACCTCGCCTCCCTTTACCGCTACCCCGGATGCGCCGATCGCCAGCTGATTGGCCTGGCGTGCATTCTCGGCGTTCTGGCGCACTGTCGCGGTGAGCTCCTCGACGCTCGACGCCGTTTCCTGGAGGTTTGCGGCCTGCTGCTCGGTTCGGACCGACAGATCGCCGTTGCCCTGGGCGATCTCGCCGGACGCAACCTTAATAGCCTCGCTGGCCTCGCGAATTCCAAGCACCGTCTCGGAGAGTCGCTCGACCGAGATGTTGACGTCGGTCTTTAACTGGGCGAAGGACCCGCGATACTCGCGTTTGACGCGCTCGGTCAGGTCGTCGCGCGCCATCGCCGAGAGCACGCTCATCACCTCGGCAAGCCCGCTTTGGGCGGTTTCCATCAACTCGTTAAGGCCCTGACCGATGACGCGGTAATAACCGGTCTTGTTAGCCAGATCAATGCGCGACGAAAAGTCGCCGGCGGCCGCCACACTGACCAGTTTGGCAATTTCAGCCTCAGCAAGCAGATCTTCGGTACGGTCATTCCAGGTGATAACGGTACCAAGTCGCTCCCGGTTCTTGTCAATAATCGGAACGAAGTTCAAGACGAAGCTGCGCGCGGCGATTGCCAGCGTCGCCTGGTGCAGTCCTGCGAGCGTCGCAATGGTATTTCGCAGGGTCGGATCGTCCGGACAAAAAACATCAAAGGGTCTGCCGATGGGGTCGCCCCCCGGATAGGCGCGCAAGGCGCTGCGAAAATCAGCATCGCGCGCGCGTAATAGCTCAGCCATCGCAAGATTGACGTAGCGTACCGCCCCGCCCCTGCCCGTAACCATCGTCGGCGAAGTCGAGACATCAAGGCCCGCCTTGATGGAGGTCACCTCGTCAAGCGACAACCGGCTCTGCTCGGCACGCGTGCGCAATTCATCCTGCATTTTTTTCATCGCGGCAAACAGCTGACCGACCTCGTCACCGCGGCCTGTATTGATCTGGTTGTCCAGGCTTCCCGAAGCGATCGAGTCCGCCACCGCACAGACCTGGGCGAGCGGCCTCGAGATGCCACGCGTGCCGAACCAGCCAACGATTACCGACACCAGCAGGGCGAGCAGGCTCCCACCCAACAAACCAATGCGTAGCTGCGCCTCGGCCCGATTGGCCTCATCGACCAGTCGCTGCGACTGCTTTTGCTGGTCGGCACGTCCTGCGGCGAGCGCCGCCTGATAATCGGCAATCGAGCGCGAGACGTCTGTGTTGAGCAACGCCAGGGCGGCATCGCGCGGCCCCGACGCGAAGCTGTCCAGCAGATGGTTGCGCGCCTCGATGAACTTCGCCCGCTTGTCCTTGATGGACGCAAAGTCAGCCTTCTCGGAATCGCGAACAATCTTCGCCTCGAGTTGCGCTATGGCCTTTTCGTTGGACGCCTTGTTGACAGCAAGGCGTGCCTTGGCCTTGGGGAGCGCATCGGCCTCGGTTGAACTCCACAAGCCCGAGACAATGACCATATTTTCGCCGCCGTTGGCCGACAGGTCATTGAACAGCGATTCGACTTCGCCAACGCGCACGATCTCGGCCAGCGCCTGGTTGAGCTGGGTCTCGCAATAGAGGACATAGAGCGTGGCGCAACCGGCGCAGGCAAGAATCAACGCGAGCCCCAAGCCCAGACGCACGCCAATCTTGAGGTTATCCAGCATGCTCATTCCCAGTGGATTAGGGCGACTCCGCCGCGTCCGGGGCTTCGTCGAACAGCGCCATATCCTTGCTGGTGAAGAGCTTTTCGATATCGATCAGGATCAGCATGCGATCGTCGACCGCACCCAGCCCCAGGAGGTAGCGGGTATCCAGCGCTGCACCCAGTTCGGGCGGGTCCCGGACCTGGTCTGTCGAAAGGTGCAGTACGTCCGAGACGCTATCGACCACGACTCCGACGGTGCGGGAAAGGATTTTCAGTACCACTACCACCGTAAAGGCGTCGTACTTGACTTCGCCGACTGCGAACTTTATTCGCAGATCGACGATCGGGACGATCGTGCCGCGCAGGTTGATCACTCCCTTGATGAAGGCTGGAGCGTTGACGATCGGGGTGACGGCGTTATAGCCGCGAATCTCCTGCACCTTGAGGATGTCGATCCCGTATTCTTCATTTCCCAGCGTGAAGGTCAGGAATTCGCGGCTGGTGTTGTCGACGCCCTTCTCTGCGGCACGGCGTGCGCTGGAACTCTGGCTCGATGCAGTACTGGACATGGGGGATTCTCCGATTCTGGTTGCTAGCGCGATGCGCCCACGAGTGCCGGCACGTCGAGGATCAGCGCGACCATGCCATTGCCCATGATGGTTGCACCGGATATGCCGTGTACCCGGCGGTAGTTCGTTTCAAGACTCTTGATGACAACCTGATGCTGCCCGATCAGGGCGTCGACCCGCAGTGCCACACGGGTCGAATCGGCATCGATGATCACCAGCACTCCGTCGTTTTCGGGGATATCCGAATCGATGCCAAACAGATCCGAGAGCGCAAGCACCGGTATGAACTCTTCCCGAACCTCGATCACGCTGGCGTTGCCGGAGACGGTCTTGACCGCGCCTTCGCTCGATGAGAGCGACTCGATAACATTGGCCAGCGGAATAATGAAAGTCTGGTCACCGACACCGACCGACATTCCCTCGAGGATCGCCAGCGTCAGTGGCAGTCGAATCGTCGTGTGGGTCCCCTGATCCTTGGCCGAGCTGAGCTCGACCCGGCCACCCAGGGCCTGAATATTGCGACGAACGACATCCATGCCGACACCGCGGCCGGAGAGGTCGGTAACCTGGTCGGCGGTCGAGAAACCCGCTTCGAATATGAGATCCCAGACCTGGGCATCCGTCGGATCCTGCGCGACCGGGATGTTGCGCTCGAGAGCCTTGGCCAGAATCCGGTCCCGATCCAGTCCCTTGCCGTCGTCGATCACCTCGATGACGACGTTACCACCCTGGTGCGAAGCCCGCAGCGTGACGATCCCTCCTGCGGGTTTGCCCTTGGCAACTCGCTGGTCCGGCATCTCGACGCCATGGTCAATGCTATTTCGAACCAGGTGGGTGAGCGGGTCGGCGATTTTCTCGATCAATCCCTTATCGAGCTCGGTACCTTCACCGACGATTTGCAGCGTGACCTCCTTGCCGAGCTTACCCGACAGATCACGTGCCAGCCGCGGGAAGCGATTGAAGACGACCGCGATGGGCATCATGCGCACCGCCATCACCGACTCCTGCAGGTCACGGGTATTGCGCTCGAGCTGGGCCATGCCCGCGAACAGCGACTCGTTCTTTGAAGGATCGATGGTCGTGACAGCCTGGGCCAGCATTGCCTGCGTGATCACCAGTTCGCCGACCATGTTGATGAGCTGATCGACCTTGTCGACCGAGACCCGGATCGAGGTGTCGGCCGACGCCAGGCGATCGGTACTGCGTCGCCCGAAGGGTTCACCCGCAACCGGCTGGTCCGTGGCGCGTCGTGCGGGAGTAGGTTCTGCCGGCACCTCCGGCGGCGGCGCTCCCGGGTTGTCGAAAAAACCGTAACTGTTGTCGACCACCGCGGCTGCGGGCGCTACCGCTGCGGCAGTCGGCTCCTCCTGGGATGGGGCGGGCTGCTCGACGTCGACGAAAAAACCAAAGCCGTCTTCGGCTTCCTGCTTGGCTGCTGCCTTGGCTTTTGCCGCCTTGGCCGCTTTGCCCTTGTCGCGGGCCCGTGTCACCATCTGGCGCAGTTCCTGGACCATCGGACCGATGTCGACCTCTGTCCCACCCTGGTCACTGCGGTAATAGTCGAGCTGGGCCTGCAGGATATCGTTGGCGCGCAAGAGGCCGTCGATCATTTCCTGGGTGAGCTTGGTTTCGCGCTTGCGCGCCAGATCAAGCAGGGTTTCAAGCTCGTGCGTGACGGTCGCCATCGGCTGGAAACCGAAGGTGCCACTACCGCCCTTGATCGAATGGGCCGCCCGAAATATGCCGTTAAGCTGTTCCGGATCGGGATCAGCCAGGTCGAGTTGCAACAGTCCCTCTTCGAGGGCCTGTATGTTCTCTGCCGTCTCCTCGAAGAACACGCCATGAAACTGGCGCATGTCGAGTGCGTCGCCGGCTGCGGATTCGCGAGCAGCCATGATCAGGCAGCGCCAATAACCTTGCCGACGATCTCGATGAGCTTGTTGGGATCGAAGGGCTTGACCATCCAGCCCGTCGCCCCGGCGGCCTTGCCGGCAGCTTTCATCTCATCACTCGACTCGGTGGTAAGCATGAGGATCGGGGTAGTACGGAATTCGGTGGTCGCACGCAGCGACTTGACCAGAGTCAGACCGTCCATGCGCGGCATGTTCTGATCGGCAAGCACTAGATCGACCTTGTTCACCTTGGCCAGGTCAAGGCCCTCCTGCCCGTCACCGGCTTCGATGACGGTGTAACCGGCCTTCTTGAGCGTGAAAGCGACCATCTGCCGCAGGGATGCCGAATCGTCTACAGCAAGTATTGTCTTACTCATGCTTGCGCCTTTTGTTCTAAAGTCAAGAAATCAAAATAACTGCACGTCGCCAACTTCCATGCTGCTTTGGCTCACGGGGTTGCGCTCAAAGCGCGCGTGCATCTGATCGAGCTGGGCCTTCATGTCCGCGGCGCCGCTGCCCGGGGCGTGCGGCAGCTGCAGCGCCGACGAGCCGGCGGGTGCGGGCTGACCGTTGCCCGCAGCGGCCGCCAGATGGCCGATCGCCTCGCCCATTGCTTCGAGTCGATGGTGGGTGTGCAGGATAAGCTGGGACGCCATGTCTTGGAATTGCAGAGCCGAGACCGCCGAAGCGACATTCTGTTCAACATCGCCCGAAATGCGCGTGATTTCTTCAATGCCCTTGGCTATCGCCGCATCGATGCCGCGAATCTGGGTCATGCGTTCTTCTACCTGCGTCTTGGCGCGCAGCGCAAAGTCGAGATCGGAGTTGGCGCGCTTCTCGATACTCTGTTCCATGCCCCGCGTGGCCGAGTGCATCTTGTCGACCTGGGCACGGATCTGCTGGCTGAATTGGTTGGTGCGCTCGGACAGCCCGCGTACTTCTTCGGCCACGACCGCAAAGCCGCGGCCCGCTTCGCCAGCGCGCGCCGCCTCAATGGCGGCATTCAAGGCCAACAGATTGGTCTGGCGCGAAATCGCCTCGATCTCGCCCAGAATGCCGAGCACTGTCACCATCTGGGTATTGACATCCCCGACGCGAGCCACCAGCTCACCGGCCTTGGTGCTACTCTCGGTAGCGGTGTCGACAAAGCCATTGAGCGTCTCCGTAGTTTCACGCACGAAGCCCTCAATGCTCTGCCCGGTATTCTGACCCTGCCCAGCCCCTCGCGTGACCTCGACCGCGAGTCGCTGCTGTTGCGTAGTCAGTGCATTCATGGCGGTGAAATTACCTATGAGGCCGTTGATTGCCGACGACAGAATGTCACGCAGCCGGTTGAGCTCATCGCGGGCGGTTGCCAACTGCGTCGAGAACTCTGCGCGGCACTCGTTGATGACGCGCGCCAAGCGCAGGCGTTCCTGCGCCTGCTCCTGAGCTACCGAGTCGAGCCTGTCGCGCGCCTGGGCGTCCGCCGCACGCTGCAACAGATGCAGCGACAGCGCCCACACTGCGAGCGAGGCCACCAGCACGCCACCCAGCAGTGCGAGCAGCGGCCATCCCAAAGAGTTTCCAAGCGCAACCAGGCACAGGCATACAATCGTCCAGCCCACTGCAACTGCGAACATTTTATTCAGCATGAATCCCCATCCCGTAGCTGTGCGCCCCGAATGCCGGTGATTTTTTTGCGTCCGGATGGCATGAGCGTTATCGACGTGCGTGTAAGAAAGTTGAGCGTACATCAGGTAAGCGAAACAGCCGCATTTTCGAGAGAAATTCGGTAGGTATATCTACCGAAGCAGTGCCCAGGGTCGCGTGTTAGGATTGCCCGCAGATGAGTAAAGACACGTGCGTCGCGAGAAAATGCGGACCGCATTAACGGCCAGCCTGCTCCGCCTTTAGGGGCTAAAGATCGGCAGCAGCAGGTGAGGTTTTCGAATGTCCCACACTTCTGAATTTAGGCCTCCGGGCACGCTGCGCATCCTTATCGTCGAAGACGATCCCAACGACCGTGAGTTGCTGGAACTGTATTTGCGCAACAACGAATTCAGCTGCGAGATTGAATTTGTCGACGAGGCGCAAGCCATGCGTGCGGCGCTCGCGCGGACACGGTTCGATCTGATCATCAGCGACCACCGACTGCCCCATTTTAGCTCCAGTGCGGCGCTGGAAATGACCCAGGAGCTTGATCCGGCACCGCCTTTCATCCTGGTCTCGGGGTTCATCGGCGAGACTGCAGCAGTCGAGGCCCTGCATCAGGGTGCAACCGACTTTGTCATGAAAAACAACCTGGCACGACTGGGGCCGGCTATCGCGCGGGCTCTGAACAATGCCGCCGTCCGCGAAAACGCCCGTGAAATGGAGCGCGCCCTGCGCGACAGCGAAGCAAGATTTCGCAGCCTCACCGAGATCGCACCGGCGGGGATCTACCTGACGGATCCCCAGCAGCGTTGCGTGTGGATCAACGAACAGTGCCTCGCCTTGAGCGGACGCCTGCGCGAGAACGTGCTTGGACGCGACTGGCGCGAAGTCTTTTGCGTCGATGCGGCGCATAGCCGGGAGTTACTGGAGTCACAAGCCTGGTCCTTCGAGGCACGCATCGAACGCAGTGGCGATGCGCCCTGCTGGGTAATCGGTCAGATGATCGTCGAGCGCGATCCTGGCGGCGCGATCATCGGCTACATAGGTGTGATTACCGATATCAGCGCACGCAAACAGGCCGAACTCGAGCTCATCGAATCCGAAGCGCGGCTGCGCCAGTTGTCGATTCACATGGTGGGCCTCGAGGAAAACCTGCGCGCCGCGGTGGCACGCGAGGTACATGACGACATCGGCAGCTCGCTGACCGGCATCAAACTCGATCTCGCGCTGTTGCGCCACCACGTCGAGGCGCAGGGCGAAGCCCACGAACGCCTGCACGATCTGGGCCAGCTGGTTGAGGCCGCCGAGGTTTCGAGTCGACGCATCATCAAGGCGCTGCGTCCCTCTGTCCTTGACCACGGCATCGTGCCCGCTCTGCAATGGCAGCTCGCGGAGTTCGAAAAGCGCTTTTCTGTGCGCGCGCAATTGAGCTCTCCGCAGATCGAACCGGCGCTCGAAGAACACGAGGCGGTGGCCTTGTTCCGGATTGTCCAGGAAGCCCTGAACAACATCGCCAAGCACGCACAGGCCAAGAAGGTCGAGGTAACGCTGGCAACCGCTGCGCGCCTCTTGACCCTCGAAATCAGCGACGACGGCGTCGGTTTGTCCGAGGGCGTGGGCGAGCGCCAGGGCTCGTTTGGCATCATCGGCATGCGCGAGCGCATCCAGTCGCTGGGCGGCTGGCTGGAAGTCAATGGTGCATCCGGCCAGGGCGTCACGCTGATGTTCGGCATGCCCTTTCGCAGCGCCAAATCGGTGAGGCAGGCGTGATCCGGGTCATTGTTGGTGACGACCACGTCATTTTGCGCAAGGGCCTGGTGAGCATCCTGCGCGAATCCAAGGATGTCAGCTGCGTCGCCGAGGGTGGCAACGCAGCCGAGATCATGCGCGCCGTGCGCGATACCCCGGCTGACGCGCTGGTGCTTGACGTCTCTTTACCGGGCAAGAGCGGCATCGATGTCCTCAAGCAGGTCAAAAAGGAAATGCCGCGCCTGCCAGTGCTGATGTTGAGCTCGCACCCGGAAGATCAGTACGCGCTACGCTCGATCAGGGCCGGCGCAGCGGGCTACCTCACCAAGAATAGTGCCCCCCAGGAGTTGTTGGCCGCCCTGCGCCAGATTGCCTCCGGCCGGCGCTATATCACCCCGGAACTGGCTGAATCGCTGGCGCAGTTTGTCGAGAATCCGACCGAAGGGCCGGCTCACGAGGTACTCTCGGACCGTGAATTCCAGACGCTCAAGCTGATTGGCGCCGGACACTCGCTTACCGAGATCGCGGAACGCCTGTGCCTGTCGGTCAAGACCGTATCGGTCTATCGCGGCCGCCTCCTGGAAAAGATGAAACTGAAGAACAATGCGGAACTCACCCGCTACGCCCTCGAGAATCATCTGGTCGAGGACGACTAAGGCGCCAGCCGCAGCGCCGGGCCACCGTCAGGTCGGCAGGTAGTTGAATAGCGACTCGGTGGTGATCTTCGAGAAGGAATCCTCGGCCGCCGATAGCACGGTCTGCTGCTCGGCCAGATTGCTGCTGGCTTTGGCCATGTCGGTGTCCTGCAGATTGGACAGATTGGTCTGGTAGGTCAGTCCCTGCGAAGTATTGGCCGACTGCAGCGTGGTCAGAAGATTCTGACTCGCCCCCACGGTGGCCTGTACCCCATTCACGTTGGTCAGGGCATTGTTGATATTGAGAATCGACGTCTGCAGCGAGCCCACCGGCCCGTTTGAGCCACTGCCGCTGGCCGAGGACTGCAGGGCCGTTATCGCCTGCTGGATACTCGCAAATACGCTTTGATTGGTGCTCGGCGTCACGCTGAAGGTGTCGCCATTGGCAGGAGCGCCGTTGACCGTCGTCGTGATGCCGTCAAAGGTGATCGCATTGCCGGCGGTATACGCATTGCCAGTCGAGAGGGTCGTGCCGCTCGTGGTATCGGTTACCGAATACGTGGTCTGGCCGCCGGCAACCGCAAAGCTGATCTGGTAGCTGTCGCCGGTCAACGCGGCCGGATCGGTGACCGAACCGGTATCAATAATTCCCGTGCCGGTGTTGGCGGCACTGTTGCCGGTGGTGAACACGCCATTTCCCGTCGCAACCTTCTGGAACACGTTCAAGCCCGTCACGGTGGAAGCCACCGTCTGGGACGGTGTTACCTGGATCTGGCGGGCAACGTCATTGCCGTTGTAGGTAACCCCCGTCGCGGTCTGGGTAAAGGCCGGCTGTGTGGCGTTCGACCCGGCGAACAGATAGTTGCCATTGCCATCCTGGGTATTGGCAAGTCCGACGAGCTCCGAGAGTTGCGATTGCAGTTGGGCAGCAATGGCCCCGCGATCGGTCGCATCAAGGGTGCCGTTATTGGCTTGAACGAGTTCTGTGCGCACATTTGTCAGAAGATCGTTCACCTGCGTGAGCGTGTTGTCGGTTAGCGTCAGGGAATTGTTGGCCGAGCCCAGATTGGTGGACAGTTGCGTGTTCTGCGCCTCACCCACGACCGTGCTGACGATCTGGCTTGCCGCAACCGGATTGTCCGATGCCACGTTCACGCTCAAACCCGTTGCGATCGTCTCCTGGGTCTGGGCGAGCGTGCTCTGGGCATTCTCGATGCCGTTGATGCCCTGGTCGTAGAGGTTGAGGGTGCTGATTCGGATCATGATGATTCCTAGCCCGATTAGTCCATGTTATTGAACAGCGTGATGATCTGTGTGAACAGCTGGTCGGCGGTTGCGATCGTCTGGCTGGCGGCCTGGTAGGCCTGCTGATACTTCAGGAGATTGGCCGCCTCCTGATCGAGATTGACGCCCGACAATGAGGCGACATTCGAGGTCGCTGTTGTGAGGACCTGATCCTGGGCGGTGCTGGTGGTCTGAAGATTCTGGGTGGCGGCCCCAACTGTGCTGACGATCGCCTGGTAGGCACCGGTAATCGACTGGCCCCCATAGATCGTGTTGTTCTGCAAGGCACCCATCAATAGCGCGTTGCTGTTGTCGGTACTGTTTGCCCCGGTCGCAGTGAGGTTGATCGTGTCGCCATTGGCGGGCGTACCCGTGACGTTGAGGGACCAGCCGTTCAGGGTAATCGGCGTGCCCGGCGT
>CAJCHO010000090.1 GCA_903970145.1 Mycobacteriaceae bacterium
TGGCGGCGCGCAATCCGGTCCAATGCCATCGGCTTATGAACAGTTGCCACTGGAGAATCAGATCTACCGCATCGGTAAATCGACGTCCGCGAAGAGTTCGTCGACTTCCAGTTGAGTCCGGCAGCTCGCCGCCCGATCGACCAGTCTTGCCGTCAGATGCGGCCCGACGAGGCTCAAAAACTCATACATATAGCCGCGCAACAGCCCATCACGGGGGAATCCGATCCAGGTAGTGTGTACCGGGAACAAGTGCGCCGCGCTGAGTGACACCAGGTCCCGATCCTCCTCGGCATCGATCGCGACCTCAGCCACGATCCCCACGCCGAGACCGAGCCTCACATAGGTCTTGATGATGTCGGCATCGCGCGCCGTCAGGGCAATATCGGGACGCAAACCGGCGCGCGCGAAAGTATCGTGCAACGATGAGGGACCAGTGAGGCTGAACACATACGTGACGATCGGATAGTCGGCGATCTGCTCGAGCGTGGGCTTTTTGGTCGACGCCAGCGGATGATCCGCCGGCACCACGATCCGGCGATGCCAGCGATAGCAGGGCAGCAGCACATATTTGAGGAATAGCTGCTGCGAGCCCGTCGCGATGGCAAAGTCGATGCGATCGGTCTCCGCCATTTCGGCGATCTGCTCGGAGGTCCCCTGGTGCAGATGAAACTGCACCTGCGGGAACTTGGCGCGAAACTGCTGAATCACCGGCGGCAGCACGTAGCGCGCCTGGGTATGGGTGGTGCCTATGGATAAGGTGCCGCGGCCTTCCTCGCTGAATTCCTCTGAGACGCACTTGATGTTCTGGGCCTCGCGCAGCAGGCGCAGCGCATATTCGATGACCCGCTCTCCCGGCGGCGTGATCTTCGTGAACATGCGTCCCTTGCGGACGAAGATGCTGAACCCCAGTTCCTCCTCCAGGAGCTTCAGCTGCTTGCTGACAGCCGGTTGCGTGGTGCACAGCTTCGACGCGGCCGCAGTGAGGTTCAAATCGTTTTGAGCGACTGCCGCCAAAAAGCGTAACTGCTGGATCTTCATCGTTGCAGCCCAATATATCCGGCTGGGAACGGCCAATGCCGAATCAGCTCATGCGCCTGATGCGACTCGAAGTGAGCCAACGGAATATCAAGATAAGCATTAGTCATTGGTAGGTTCCTGCCTGCAGGGAAAATAATCGGCGCTCATTTAGGCTGCCAGGAGCTGTCAGAGCCACCATGCTCCAGACCATCGATTCCCCCGTGCCGGCCCTGACAACGGGGCGACGAGCCTCCTTTGCGTGGCTTCGCGTGCTCAGTCCCGTGGTATTGCTTGCCTTTTGGCAGATCGCCTCTTCGACCGGCCTGATCTCCCCCCGCACTTTGGCTTCTCCAAGCCAGGTTCTCGCGAGCTGCGGTGCGCTACTTGCGAACGGTGAGCTCGAGCATCACCTGCTCGTTTCTCTGGGCCGTGCGGCCAAGGGACTGGCAATCGCCGTATTGCTCGGGGGCGGCCTGGCACTGGTCGCCGGCCTGTCTAGGATCGGGGAGTTCGTCATCGATGCCCCCGTTCAGATGCTCCGGACCCTCCCGGTCGTCGCGTTGGTGCCGCTGTTCATCATTTGGTTTGGAATCGGTGAGCTTCCAAAGATTGCCCTGGTCACCGTCGCGGCAACCTTTCCGATCTATCTGGCACTGTATGCCGGCATTCGCGGTGTTGATGCCAAGTTGATTGAGCTGGCAGGGGTAATCGGCCTCTCGCGCAGCGAGCTGATTCGACATGTGATCCTGCCGGGCGCCCTGCCCATGACTCTGGTCGGGTTGCGCTACTCGCTGGGCATCTCGCTGGTGATTCTGGTGATCGCCGAGCAGGTCAATGCCACCAGCGGCATCGGCTACCTGATTAGCGATGCCAGGGATTTCATGCGCACCGATGTCATCGTCGTGGGACTGCTGGTGTATGCACTGCTTGGCCTGACTGTGGATGTATTAGTCAGATGGCTTGAGCGGCGCCTGCTGTCGTGGCGCCCCACATTCGTCGAGGCCGCCGCTTGAAGGGCGCTCACCCCAATCGGACCGAGCTCGGCGACCAAGCGGTGTCGGTTCGGACAGTCACGCGTCACTTTGGCTCGACGGCGGCCCTGGATGGCGTGGAGTTGTCGATCGCGCCGGGAGAATTCGTCGCATTGCTCGGGCGCAGCGGTTCGGGCAAGAGCACGCTGCTCCGGCTCCTGGCCGGCTTGGACTCGCCAACCACCGGCAATGTGAAGGTACCGAGGGAGCGCATGGTGGTCTTCCAGGAACCGCGCCTGCTGCCATGGAAAACCGCGATCCAGAATGTCTCTCTGGGCCTCGCTCGCGACAATCCTGTCGAACACGCCCGGGCGGCCCTGGCAGAGGTAGGCCTGGAGCATCGCTTGCATGCGTATCCGGCCACCCTCTCGGGCGGTGAGGCGCAACGAACCGCATTGGCACGTGCGCTGGTGCGCGACCCGAAGCTACTGCTGCTCGATGAGCCCTTCGCGGCGTTGGATGCTCTCACGCGCATCCGCATGCACCGGCTGATCGAGGCTCTCTGGGTGCGGCATAGCCCAGCGGTCCTGTTGATCACGCACGATGTCGATGAGGCGTTGCTGCTGGCGGATCGTGCGCTGGTGCTCGACAAAGGCCGCATAACCGCCGCCATAGAGGTGGATTTGGCGCGGCCGCGCGAGCTGGGTCAGCCAGGCTTCCTCGGTCTGCGCAAACGGCTGTTAAGTGCCATTGGAGTTCATGACGTGGTGCGTCCGGAGGAGATACCGCCAACTCGCACTGCGCCCACCGAAAACCTGCCCTCAATCGTGTCTGCACTACGAAGGCAGCTCGCCTGAACGATGGTCCGGCAAGTGACTGACATTTTACTTTAAGGAGTTCCCCATGTCCGTTGAGTTCATCGGCTTCGTTGCCACGCAAGAAAGCTCGGAAACCATCCCGCCGGTCGGGCCGGTCATCGATAAGCACTATGCGCGCGCAGTCGCTCTGGCTCATGAGGCAGGCGACTTCGACCGGGTACTGATTGCCCACAGCAGCGCATGGCCCGATGGCGTCGTGACCGCCTCCCAGATATTCAGTGATACCCATCGTCTGGGAGTTCTGCTGGCCCACCGGCCGGGCTTCGTAGCCCCGACACTGACGGCACGCACGCTGGCCACGCTCGATCACTTCAGCGACGGTCGAATCGCCGTGCACATCATCACGGGAGGCGAGGACGCCGAGCAGCGCCGTGACGGCGATTATCTGAATCACGATCAGCGCTATGAGCGCACCGCCGAATACCTGGACATCATCAAGCGCATCTGGAGTAGCGATGCGCCCATCGATCACGAAGGACGCAACTACCGGTTCGAGCAGGCATTCTCCTTGGTCAAACCGGTCCAAAAGCCCCATCTGCCCATTTACTTTGGTGGCTCATCCGATGCCGCGATCGCCGTGGCCGGGCGCTACGCTGACGTGTACGCGCTGTGGGGCGAATCGCTGGCCCAGGTGCGGGACACCATCGCCCGCGTGCGCGCTGCCGGCGCCTCGCATGGCCGCGCGGACCAGATCCGTTTCAGTCTCTCGCTGCGCCCTATTCTCGGCCGAACCGAGGCGGATGCATGGGCGCGCGCCGACGGCATTCTTGCGCGCGCAAAGGAGTTACAGGAAAAGGCGGGCTACAAGGTCTTCGAGCGGCGCAAGGCACCGCCAGCCAATTCCGGCTCGCTGCGCCTGTTGGAGACGGCAGCACAGGGTCGAGTCGTCGACAAGCGGCTATGGACCGAGATCGCGGCCCTCACCGGTGCCAAGGGCAATTCCACCTCCCTGGTGGGCACACCGGATCAGGTGGTCGAATCGCTGCTCGAGTATTACGAGCTCGGTGTCACGAC
>CAJCHO010000091.1 GCA_903970145.1 Mycobacteriaceae bacterium
GAGCCTGAACCACCACCGCCGGCCGAGCCGGATCCTCCTCCACCGCCCCCGCCGCCACCACCGCCACAGGAGCAGATGAAGATGCTTACGGCGAGCAGCGCCAGGAGTCGGACGAGAAATCGAGTGCGGAGATGCGACATCGTGACCTCATCGAGAAGAGTGCCTGTGCCGTCTTACCTCCGATCAGGAGGTTCTGCGGTCTCATGAACGTGCGTCGCAAGCACGTGATGCCAATGCCCTGCGAGCCGGTGTACGAACAACTGTATTTGTGCGGAATTACAACGCAGGGTTCGAATATTAGCAATTGGCCTCATTAGGCCACAATGTATTTCTTCGAAAGCGGAACTTAGTCACATTTTCGTCGCGTTTTAGGTGTGTGACAGTGGTCCGATCGGACTAGGGCCGCTGGCATTCTGGCGAGCTTGCAGTCCGGGAAAGCGTGGTGCGTTCCCTCAGGCGGCAGCTCGCCTGCCGGGGGCGTTGCTGGCGCTGTCGTCGGTAAACTGACGCGCCCACATTTCATACGTGAGCACCAGCCACAGCAGTTCGCTGAAGTCCTGAGTGCCGGCCAGATGGCTTCGGTAACAGAGCTCAACCCGTTGCGCATTGAACACACCGCGCTCGCGGAATCTGCGATCCGAGATCAGATCGCTCATGAGCGGCTTGAATTCGTTTCGGAACCAGCGCGCCAGCGGGATGGCAAAGCCCTGCTTGCGTTTTTGCAGGCACGACACAGGCAGCAGGTCGCGTGCGACTTCTTTCAGTAGATACTTGGCTGTCCTGCCGTTGTCCTTGAGGGAGAAGGGCAGGCGCGCGCAGAATTCAAGCAGCACGTGGTCAAGCAGAGGTGCGCGCGTTTCTAGTGAATTGGCCATCGACATGCGATCGACCTTCACCAGGACGTCATCGACCAGGTAGCTCTGCATATCGCCGGCCAGAATCTGCTCATTCTCGGAAGTGATGTCTGCCCGCATGAACAGTGGTCGCAGGCGTTCGAGCGGGTCGAGTGCCAAAAGGTCGTCGGCAAGCAGCGGGTTGACATCCCCTGGGGTGGTTAGAGCGACTCCGGAGATATAGCGATCGGGATAGGGCTGACCGAGTCTGTCGCCGATTCGACCAAGGCGCACCCCAAGGTGACCCGGTACTGCCGCCCCGAGAATACCCAAGGCCGGCTTCGCGAGACCCAGACTTGAGCGCGCGATCGCGTTGAGCTGGCGAAATTTGCGGTAACGCTCGTAGCCGGCAAATCCTTCATCACCGCCGTCGCCACTGAGCACCATCTTGACGTGGCGCGCGGCCAGTTGCGAAACCAGGAAAGTCGGGATCGCTGAGGAGTCGGCAAACGGCTCATCGAAGTGCCACGCGAGTTTTTCGAGCAGTCCCACCGCATCCGGCGTGACCATCAGCTCGTGATGCTCCGAGCCTATATGCTCGGCGACGCGACGAGCGTCGGGTGTTTCGTCGAAGGCCGATTCGGCGAAGCCGATCGTGAAAGTCTTCACCGGACTCGTCATATGTCGCGCCATCAGTGCGGTTACGACGCTGGAATCAATCCCGCCGGACAAGAATGCTCCAAACGGAACATCGCTGACAAGACGGATCCGCACCGCTTCGTCGAGCAATTCGTGCAGCCGCTCCTTGAGCGTGCTCTCAGGATCCGTCCACTTATCCTCGAAGGCGAGCGACCAGTAGCGCCGCACGGAGATCTGGCCGCGCTCAAGGACAAGATAGTGCGCACCGGGGAGCTTGGAAGCATTGCGATAGATGGTCGAAGGCGCGGGCACGTAGCCGAGTGAAAAATACTCGCGAGTCGCGGCAGCCGAGATCTCCGGATCGAATCCCGGGACGATCGTCAAGGCCTTCAACTCCGACGCAAATGCCAGGAGGTCGTCCTTGGTGCGGGTGTAATAGAGTGGCTTTTTGCCCAGTCGATCGCGCGCTAGCACCAGACGATTGTGACGCCGATCAAGAATCGCGATCGCGAACATCCCGCGAAGTTGAGCAAAACACTCGTCCCCATACTGCTCGTAGGCGTGCACTATGCATTCGCCGTCGGAATCGGTGTAGAAGACGTGCCCGCACGCTTCCAGTTCGCGACGCAGTTCCTTGAAGTTATAGATTTCGCCATTGAAGACGAGCCAGATGGTTTCGTCTTCGTTGTGGATCGGCTGGTGTCCGCCCGAGAGATCTATGATCGAGAGGCGGCGCATGCCGATCTGCGCAAACTGATCGCCGTGAACCCCTTGATCGTCGGGGCCGCGGTGGCGGATCGTTTGGCACATCGCGTCAACGAGTGCAGCGCTCGGCACGGCACGTGCACTAACGGCTGCTACTCCGGCAATTCCGCACATTTCAGGCTCCTCGCATGCCAGTATGGCCGGATTCGGGGGATGCGGCGAGCCCGGCTGCATCAAAGCCGTAAGCCTGCATGAGCCGGTCGGTCACTGCCTCGAGCGACGCCGATTCCTGCACCCGCGCCCGCGCATTCTGGCCCATCAGACGCAAGCGTTCTGCACCCGCCTGGCGGGCCGAGCGCAGGCACAGGGCGAGTTCATCCGTGCTGCCCGCCTCAAAAAGCCAGCCTGTATCATCGGTAGTCAGAAAGTCCTCGGTTCCACTGATTCGCGAGCCGATCACCGGCAGTCCGGTCGCCATATACTCAAGCAGTGCGTTCGAGAGTCCCTCCGCGAAAGACGTGATCAAGCCTAGGTCGGCAATCGCCAGGTACTTTTCGACGCGGTCCGCATGTCCGACAAAAACGAGCTGGCCGGCGATGCCGAGCGCTTCGGCGCGCGCGACAAAGCGCTCGCGCAGGACGCCATCACCAACCAGCACCAGGCGCACTGAGGGGTCCGCCCTGAACACGCGAGCCCAGGCCTCAAAGAGCAGTTCGTGACCTTTTTCGGGGGCGAGGCGGCCCACGAATACCGCGACCATCTGTGCATCACCACACAAGTGGGTGCGCAGCGAGTCGTCCCTGTGCGCCGCGCGAAATCGTGCAACGTCTACCCCGTTGGGCAGCCAGCGCGCCCGCTCGGGGCTCAGCCCGCGATCGATCAAAAGCTGGCGGATACGCTTACTGGTAGCCTGAATCAAGGTGGCGCGAAAGATTGCTGCGCGCTTGATGCGCACGGCCTGGTTCGGCCTTTCATCGAGAATGCCGCCGACCATCTCCTTCATTCCAGTTAACTTCACGAACACGGGTTTGCCCAGCATCCCGCCGACGAGGCAGGCAAGGGCTGCCATGTTGTTGGCGATATGGGCGTGGACGACCTCGTAGGAACGCCGCTGCCCGACCATGAGTAGCGCGAGCTTAAGCAACATGACAATGCCCCCGAGGAGCGGAACGCGAGGGTAGGTGATGCGGATAATCTCGATGCCGTCGAGCGTGTCGCGGGAGGATTGAGGGCCGTTAGGCACTCGAGGGACCACCACCCGGACGCGAACTCCGCGCGCAACCATTTGTCGACCAATCGCGTGTACCTGGCTCTCCGCGCCGCCCCCGCCGCGGATCGGGAACGCGCTTTCGAGCACGATCAGTACCGAGGCCATCTCAGGAATCCGCGTCCGCAAACTTGCGGTGCCAGAGTTCGAGCATCAGCAACTGATAGAGCTGGGTCGAATAGTCCCAGGCACCCTTCTCGTGCCATTTGGTCAGGGTGCGCACGAAGGACGGATCAAAGTAGCCGCGTGACAGGGCGCGCGGCGACAGGACGATGTCATACAGCATGTCGCGCATCGGGCCACCCCTGCGCAGCCAGACTGCCATCGGAAGGCCGAAGCCCTGCTTGGGTTTCTTGCGAATTTCGATGGGCAGGATGTCTTCAAGCGCCATCTTGAACAGATAGCGTTTGTTCAAGCCCTTGACCTTGAAGTGCTCGGGAAGCCGGCCGGTAAATTCAATCAGGCCGGTATCGAGAAACGGGAATACCACATCGACCCCTGCGAGCTTGCTGGTCCGTGCTACCTTGACGATGTCGCTCTCCGCGATGGTCATCTTGAGGTCCAGATACATGATGCGATGCAATTCGCTCGAAGTGGGCGCGCGTCGGTACACGGAACGCTGGAATTCGAGTGAGTCATCGCGCCCCACGATGTTCCGAAAATCGGGGTTCAGCAGCTCCGCGTAGTGATCCGAGGCGAATGAGTCGTCACTGTAGAACCGGTCCGGATTGGGCAGCGATCCGCGATGCACGAAATTCTTGAGCCGGTTGGGTATGCGTGCGTCCCACGGTCCGAGCAATTGCGCTGCCAGGGCGCCGGCAGCGCGCACCGGCGTCGGCGCGTGGTAGTACCATGAGAAGATCTTGTCCTTGCGATAGCGCTCGTTGCCGCCGAAGATCTCGTCACCTCCATCACCGGCGACGAGCGTATCGACGCCGTGGCCGCGCGCAAGGTGCGCGCAGTAATAGGTAGGAATTGCCGAGGAATTGCCAAAGGGTTCGTCGAACGCCGCCGCGAGCGGCATGATGGCGGTGACGGCATCGGACTCGCTCACGCGCATCTGCTGGGCTTGCAGGCCGAAGTGGCGTGCCGCAATGTCGGCATAGGCGAGCTCGTCATAGCCGGCTTCACTAAATCCGATCGAAAAGCTCTTGACCGGAATGCTCCCGTTCGCTGCGGCGAGAATGCCATTGATGCTCGAGCTGTCAGTTCCGCCGCTGAGGAAAGTACCCCAACTAGCTGAAGCGTGCGGACGGTAGCTACGAATGGTGGAGACAATCTCTTCACGTAGCTGCGAGGCGAGCTCCTGATCGTCGCCGCGCAGATCCTCAGCGTAGCTTGCATCCCACACCGGGGTGACCGTGACGCGACCCGGGCTGGCTTCGAGCCGGTGACCCGGGAGAAGCTTCGATACTCCCTGGACGACGCAGCGTGGCGCCGGAACGTAAGCGAAATTCATGTAGTGAAAGACTGCCACAGGATCGACTTCGATCGTCGCCTGGCGGGCCGCAAGGAGCAGTCGCAAGTCGCTCGCGCAGTAGACTGCGTTGCCAGTGACGGCGTAGTAGAGTGGCAGAGTTCGAAAGGCATCACTGAAAGCAGTGACGCACGCGCTGCCGGCATCCCAGAATGCCAACAGGTAACGCCCGCCAGCGTCGCTGGGCGACCAGTTCTCCCCCCTGAGCCACGCCTGCATGCCGGCTTCGCAGAGGGCATGTCGGGCATGCTTCGCCTCGTTCCTTAGGGGATGCAGCGCGAGACCAATCCCCCCCCTTGAGCCGTCCACGATTGCGCGAACGTCTCCGCGCAGCATGATTTCTACGCCTGGAGCAGGAGCCAGAGTCGCGATCGGCGCGTCATCGGTGCGGGGCGGCCACTGCTCTTGGCGACCAAGCAGTTCGGATAGTCGAGTGGGCGTCCCTTTATGCAGCCGCAGCACAAAGTCGCCATTGATTCTCGACATCGGAGTCTCTTCGGTGGGATTGGAAAGCTCGGGTCAGGCACCGGAGGTGGCGCACACCACGCCGAATGATACTGGCTGGGCGCCCGTGCGTCGCGGCCGACTTGAGTGCTGCTGCCGACCTTAGTGGGCACCTTCCCGAAACAATACGACGCGCACGGTCTCGACGATCACCAGCAGGTCTAGAAACAGGGTGTGGTTCTTGACGTAGTAAAGGTCGAACTGCAGCTTGTGGCGAGAATCCTCGACCGATGCGCCGTAGCTGAACCGCACCTGGGCCCATCCGGTTACGCCTGGCTTAACGCAGTGGCGGATGTCGTAGAAGGGAATCTTCTCGGCCAGTTCGGAGACGAAGCTTGGCCGTTCCGGTCGCGGTCCGACCAGGCTCATTTCGCCCCACAGCACGTTCAGTAGTTGCGGCAGTTCGTCGATGCGCAGCATGCGAATGAAGGCTCCGACGCGGGTCACGCGCGAGTCGTTCTGGCTTGCCCAACGTGCGATACCGTCCTTCTCCGCATCGATGCGCATGCTGCGGAACTTCAGCACCTTGAACACGCGCCCGCGCAGTCCGACGCGTTCCTGCATGAACAGAATCGGACCGGGCCCTTCGAGGCGGATTGCGATTGCAGTGGCCAGCATGATCGGCCAGGCCAGAGTCAGCAGGATCAGTGAGATGAGGATGTCGAAGGTACGCTTGACGAAGCTGCGCGTCGAATGCTGAACAAAGCCGCGTCCATATATCAGCCAGCTGGCCTTCAGACTATCGAGGCGGACCTCACCCTTGCAGCGCTCGTAGAATTCTGCGAGTCCGCGCACCGGGATGCCACTGGTGCGGCATTCGAGAAGCTCGCGAATCGGGAGCACGCCGCCCCGCTGCTCCTTGACCGCTACTACGATCTCATCGACACGCTGCTCACGTACCAGGCGGATCAGCGCGTTGCGACGCGAGAAAATACGCTCGTCGCCATGCGGCTTATGCGTGTCGTCGGTTGATGTCGGATAGAAGCCGACGATCTCGAACTGGCGGGCCCCGCGCTTGCGCAAGTCCGCCGCGACCGCAGTCGCCTCGGTGCCGAGCCCAATGATGAGCACCCGGCGCGACCCGAAGCGCGTGGCGAGTGACCACACTGGCGTATGACGCACCACGACCAGGCCGCCAATAAGATAGACGAGCACGTAGCCCAGCACGGTGCGTGCATAGCCGCCGTCGATGAAAACGTCGAACAGCGCGTACACCGGCAGGCAGCCGATGACGATTGCGACCAAAGCGCGACGAAACTGCGACTCGCGCGAACCGCCGCGTTCGCCGTGGTAGATGCCCAGCGACGCATACAGGGCTGACATGAGCAGCGCGATGAGCGCGGCCGGCAACAGAATCTCGGACACGGTGACCGTGCGGATGGACGAGGTGATGAGGATGGTCAGCGATGCCAGAATGACCGCGACAAAGCACAGCAGGCCATCTAGAAGACACGCCACCACCGTCCCGAGGGGCAAGTGATGGTGGAAGATCTTAATCATCTGCAGTTCCCCTGTACCGCATGGCGATCGCAGGTGCGCACTCCGGGTGCGCGACCTCTGATCCTTACGTTCCATCCCCTCACTTGCAGGCGTTCCAGTGATGCGATGAATGCGCTGCGCCGAGCTTTCAAAGCGAGTCTTCGTGAATTCCTAGTTGCGGGTAGTGCCGCGCGCGGGGCGCAATTGCGTCTTGCAGTTCTTCGCGATTCGACTGACTTACCCGACGTATTCGCGAACACTCACTAAGGCTCGGGAACCAAACACTACAAGATTTGAATGACCATTGGAAGTGATTTGGACACCTCAATTGTCAATGCACTTGGTTAATTTTAGAGCTCGTGATTTTCCTCACGTTTCAGAGGAGAAATCGCAATTTCGTCGAGCAACTGCAAATGCCAGTGCGAGTGTTGTGCGTGAACCGCGTCTTCACATTTCGATGTTTCAAAACGGTTTCACGAACGCACTTTCGAGCGCGAAATTGATCGGGATTAAGTCGAAAGAACTAATGGCCTCGGTGATTTTTTTGGCGGCTCGCATGCAGCACTCGCGAGCGCAACCACGCAGATCGGTCGAGATCGTGCAGATCCCGGTCACCCCGATGCTGCGACGCCGTGCGAATCGTGCTTGGCGCAAGTTCGAACCAGAGTTCGAGGAAACGAATGCGCGAGTCGCCTGGTAGGAGGGCGGTGGCAGCGAACGCTGTTGGTCGCTTGTCTAGTGCTTGGAGGCGCGAGGCCTGGCCAGCATGGCGCGCAGCCTATCGATGGCAAAGCGCAGCGCCGCGCGCGCCGTGCGATCGGTTGCCAGCGCCAGAGCGACGTAGCAAACCAGCCCGGTTGCAATGCGCAGCAGCACGTCCCAGGGTGAATCCGACTGCGGCAGATGACTTACACAGAGGTACATGATCGCGGCCAGCACTGAGAACTTCGCAAAGTCCGCCCACGGGAAAGAGACGCGCAAGGCCTGCCTGCCAAAGTGGGCCGCCCCGGCAGCGAACAGGACGAAGCTCACCAGAGTCGAAAAGCCTGCCCCCATGATGCCAAACGCTGGGATGAGTACGGTAGTGAGCACGATGTTGATCACGGCCGCCACCATCACCAGGATCATGATTACCCGCGTCTGCTTATGGAGATAAATGCCGGCGCTGAATATCGGTATGCCGCCGCTGACTAACATCCCTGCCGTCAGAAACGGAATCAGCACGGCGCCGGGCTGGTAGCGCTCGGTCGCCAATACCGTCAGAACCTCTGAGCCAACCGCAGACATCCCCGCCAGGACGCCGAGCGCGAGGATGATATAAAAGCGCAGCGCCTGCTCGATGAACTTGCGCGTCTCGGCTTCGCCCTTCTCCTCCCACAAGCGCGTATAGATGGGACCGACGGCCTGTCCGAAGGCGACCGTGATGATCGACTGAACGTAGTCGCAGAAATTGTAGGCGGCAGAATAGCTGCCCAGCGCCTCGGCCCCCATGCGTCCCTGTATGACATAGCGTCCGCCGATATTGAGCAGGATTGATGACAGCTCGGATCCGACCATTGGCAGACCAAAAGCCAGCATGGCTAAGAGCAGCGGTTTCGAGAACTGCCTGGTCGATAGTGCAGTCTCGCGCGCAAACATCATGAGCAGGACAGCGAGCGCGGCGCATTCGGTGATGATGGTGCCAACGAAAAATCCCGGCAGGCCGCCGATCACATATACAAGAATGCCCAGGATGCCCGCCAGTCCGAGATACTTGCGGATCACGGTCAGGGAGCTGTAGAGCGCACTGCGTTGCTGGGCTCGCAGGATGTTGAGTATGCCGCTATCGAGCACGCGAATTACAATCAGGACCGACGCGCACAGGAGGAGCGGTGAGACGCGGTCGTCGTTCCACCACGAATCGGGGATAAAGAGCGCGCCAATCGCACAGCCGATTGTGACCAGGCCGCTGATCGCTGCCATCCCGAAGATGACGGTCGAGAGGAACTGCGATTCATTCTCGGCGCGCTTATCCGCCTTGACCTCGGCGTGGAAGCGCACGATCGAGTGCTGAATTCCGAGCTTGCCGAGGCCGGTGAGAAACAGCAGCGTCGAGGAAATGAGATTGAGGGTGCCGTATTCGGCCACCGAAAACATGCGCGTGAATACGGGAAAGGAAATGATGCTCGCCAGCGTCACCAGGGCGATGCCGATCGTGTAATTCGAAGCGTGGAGAACAAGGCGCCCCAGCACGTCCATCCTCCTGGAATTCACAGCGATGGCGGGTATGGTCGGCTGTCAATGCAACCGGGACACGCCGCACGGGCTTGCATCTACCGGCCGACAGCCAGCAGCGCCAGAATCGCTTTGCCCGGCCCCGACCGGCGCACACGGATTATAGCGCCCTCGCATGGCGCTTAAGTTTCAGCGCCGGGTCGGCGCCGAGCTGCTTGGCTAGCTAAGCTCGGGCCTTGTGGCCGCGTTCGGTGTGCGTGCCGCTCGCTGCAGATACCAGCCCATGGCCTGGCTCATTCCGTCGCGCACGCTGTGCGTGGCCTGGTAGCCAAGCAAGGTGCCGGCCTTCTCGATACTGGCCAGGGAATGGCGGACGTCGCCAGCCCGGAAGGCCGCATAAACGGGCGGTGCGACGCGCAGACCGGGGCGCAGTTCCAGGAGGGCGGCACGAATCATGGCGTGCAGCTCATTGAGCGTCGTGCGCTCCCCGCAAGCCACGTTGTAGACCTGATTGATCGCGCGCGCGTCCTCGACGAGCGCCGCACGCAGGTTAGCCTGCACGACATTGGCGATAAAGCAGAAGTCGCGCGATGTCTCGCCGTCTCCATTTATGGTGCAACCGGAGGCGGTAAGCATCTGCTGGACCCAGCGCGGGATTACCGCCGCGTAGGCACCGTCGGGATCCTGGCGCGCGCCAAATACATTGAAGTAACGCAGGCCGATGCTCTGCGTCGCGTAGCATCGAGAAAAAACGTCGGCGTACAGCTCGTTGAGATACTTGGTAACGGCGTAGGGTGAAAGCGGTCTGCCGATTACGTCCTCAAGCTTGGGCAAAGCCGGGGAATCCCCATAGGTCGAACTCGATGCGGCGTAGACAAAGCGCCGCACCTGCGCATCACGCGCGGCGGCGAGCATGTTGAGAAATCCGGTCGCATTGGCCGCGTGAGTCGCGACCGGATTCTCGATCGAGCGTGGCACCGAGCCGAGCGCGGCCTGGTGCAAGACGAAATCGACACCCACGCAGGCCTTCGCGCAAGCGGCAGGATCGACAATCGTGGCCTCGAGGAAGTTCATTCTTGACCAGCGCTCGCTGCCGACAGCCTCACGTACTTCGTTCAGATTCGACTGGTGGCCGGTCGAGAAATCGTCCAGTGCGATCACCGTCTGGTCAAGCAGCAGTAATTGCTCGACCAGGTGCGAGCCGATGAAGCCGGCTGCTCCGGTGACGAGCCAGCTACGCCGCGCCGCGCGGACCCGATCTGCGAGGTCGGTGGAGATCATCAGAGGCGCCATGTCTTGAATCCTTGGGTCTTGAGGCTGTCCAAGTCGAGGATGCCCTTGACGTCCACCAACAGACCTCCGGGAGCGAGTTTGGCAGTCAGGCCGGCACCGCCCTGGTGTCGATATTGATCATGTGCGACGGCAAGCACGATTGCGCTGGCAACTGGCAGGTTGTTCCAGGCGCTCAATTCGAGTCCGTACTCGTGTTGCGCCTCGACAGGTGATGCCACCGGATCGTGGACGCGGACATCGACCCCGTACGACTGGAGCTCGCGAATCACGTCGATCACCTTCGAATTGCGCAGGTCGGGGCAGTTTTCCTTAAACGTCAGGCCCAGTACCAGCACCGTGGCGCCTTTGACGGACGAGCCCGCCTGGATGAGCTGCTTGACGGTCTGCTCGCCGACAAACTTGCCCATCGAATCGTTGATGCGGCGCCCTGCCAGGATCACCTGCGGGTGATAGTCGTTCTTGACTGCCATATGGGTGAGGTAATAGGGATCCACGCCGATGCAATGGCCGCCAACCAGGCCGGGCCGAAAAGGCAGGAAGTTCCATTTGGTCCCGGCAGCCTCGAGGACTTCGAGGGTGTCGATGCCAATCTTGTTGAATATCAAGGCGAGCTCGTTCATGAGCGCGATATTGAGGTCGCGCTGTGTGTTCTCGATGACCTTGGCGGCTTCGGCCACCTTGATGCTCGAGGCCCGGTAAACGCCGGCGGTGATGATCGACCCATATATATCAGCGACCCGTTCGAGGGTTGCCGGCCCGTCGCCCGAAACGATCTTCACGATGCGTGTCAGGGTATGGTTCTTGTCGCCGGGATTGATGCGTTCAGGCGAATAGCCGACGAAGAAATCCTCTTTCCAGCGCAGGCCCGAGTGCTTTTCAAGCAGAGGCACGCAGACCTCTTCGGTGGCGCCCGGATAGACCGTCGATTCGTAGACTACCGTGGCACCGCGTTTGAGGTGCTTGCCTACGGAGATGCTGGCCGAAATCAGCGGCGAAAAATCCGGATTGTGGGCGTCGTCGACGGGAGTAGGCACGGCCACAACCACAAAATCAGCGTGCGCCAGCTGGCTCGCGTCGCTGCTTGCCTCGAGAAGCTTGGCGCTTTTGAGCTCGCTTTGACTGAGCTCGCCCGTGGGGTCGACGTGGCGCCGATAGCTTGCCACCTTGGCTTCCGAGAGATCGAAGCCAATGGTGCGATAAAGCTTGCCAAACTCGACGGCGAGCGGAAGCCCTACATAGCCCAGGCCGACTACAGCAACAACCGTCATTTGGCCGCCTCAATTAGGAGAAGGCGCAAATGGTACGACGCTTCGACTCGGCCAGTCTAGGTAGGAATCGAGCATTCGGACGCGCACCTGTGACTGCGAGATCGCGACACAATCAGCGTCGTTGACAGTTGATGGTGCCGCCATGCGGCTGACTTTCTGCGGTTATGTTGGTGAGCTAGTCTGCCAGCGCCCGCGCCTCACACGGGGTCTCGCGCCCGGGCGGATGTCGGTTTGCGAGACGGCGGATGTGACTTTCCTCACGCAAGCTTCCATCTGTCGACGGGTTTCATGCGAATTTAGAAATCCTTAAGCCCGCCCTGTTCGCCTCGAGGCGGCTTGCGAGCGCCGCCGCGACAGGATTTTCCGGTGGTGCGCTAGCACGACGATGCGCCGTTTAGGCGTATCGATTACTTACCCCATGGGTTAAACTGACTTGCTAATTTTGTTTGTGGGGAGGGGAATATGAGCCTTTTCAGTCGAGGGCCGGGATCGGTATCGCCGGTCCGTCTGCTTTTTGCGGCGTTCATCGCGTTGCTGCTGGGTGCCTGCGGTACGCCCCATTATCCGCCCGCACCCAATGATGCCGCTACGGTCGAATACCGCTATCTGATTGGTGCGGGTGACTCCCTCAATATCATTGTCTGGCGCAATCCGGAATTGTCCATGACCTTGCAGGTCCGTCCCGATGGGCGCATTTCCACGCCGCTCGTCGAGGACCTGCAGGCGGTGGGCCGCAATCCGGCGGACCTTGCACGAGACATTGAAAAGGCATTGGCCAAATACATTCGCGACCCCGTGGTCACGGTGGTGGTCAATAATTTCCAAGGCCCGTTCAGCGAGCAGATCCGCATCGTCGGAGAAGCGGCCAAGCCGCAGGCGGTCCCTTATCGTCAGAACATGACCGTGCTTGACGTGATGATCGTCGCCGGTGGTTTGACCGAGTATGCTGACGGAAACGGCGCGGTACTGGTGCGCGGTTCCGAAGGGGGCAAAGGCTACAGCCTGCGCTTGCGCGATCTCCTAAAGCGCGGCGATATCTCGGCTAATGTCGAGGTCAAACCCGGGGATGTGATCATCATTCCGCAAAGCTGGTTCTAGGCTTGATCCGGTGCCCAGCGGGCGCCGGACCTCCGGACAGGCAAACGATTGGTCAGACGCTCGGTGCGATCGGCGCGCAGCCGACGCCGGCATTTGGGACCGGCGCATAGGGTAGAGAAGGAGTGGGCAATGCGAGTGAGACATAGCAGCGCACACGCGGGGATCAAACGCCGCGCAGGCAAAACCGCGGCGCCGCGCGCGCTCGGGCTGCACGCGCTGTTCGGGGCCTTCGTCGCAGTCGGCCTTGCGACGCAGGCCTTTGGCCAACAGGCGCAAAACCAGCAGCCGACGCAAGCCGCGCCGGTGAACAGCCAGCAGAATCAGAATCCGCCGGTCTTTGGCCAGCAGACGCCTGCCCCGGTAACGCCTGGCACCAGCACCGGTAGCGACCAGCCGCCAGCCGACACCAGCAATCCGCCCTGGTACGTTCACCCGAGCGTGACGCTCGATGCGACCCACTCGAGCAATTCGACGCTGACGCCGGATGGGCGCGGTGACACGATTGTTGATGCGATCGCGAGCCTCGTGGTTCACTACAGCGGCCCGAGCGTAATCGTCGATGGCAATTTCTCCCTGCAGGAAATCGACTATCTCGATCACACCCAGCCAAGCATGCTGCTGCCACGCGGCAACCTGGGTCTGGCGGCAGACCTGTATGCACACATCCTATTTCTCGATACCGGGATCAGCTCTTTCCAGAGTCCTGCGAATCCCTTCCTCGGTCAAACGAATGGTCCGAGCACCTACAACATGGTGAGTACGACGCAGTACCACATCGACCCTTATCTGCTAAAGCCGCTCACGCCCGATATCGATCTCTATATCCGCTCGGACAATCTGTTTTCGCAATCCTCCTATGCTGACCAGAACCTCGCGCTCAACGATGGTTATGGCGGCACACAGACCGTACGTGTCACCGATCGTCCCCAACCACTTGGCTGGACGGCTGAAGTACTCGATACCGAGGACCGTTTCAATGGCGAGCAGTACGATGCTTACAAGGACGCTGCGGCGCGCTTGACCCTGAACTACGCGATCAATCCCGATCTGGTCACGGGCATTGTCGGCGGCTACGAATCCGCAAATCTGCAGAACATTCACACGGACCACGCCATCTACGGGGTGCACGCCGTCTGGCATCCGAGCGAGCGCACGGACGTCGAGGCTACCGTCGAGAGCCGCTTTTTCGGAACCGGCTGGGATCTGCTCGCTACCGACCATCTGGATCTGGCCTCGTTCAATGCACGCTGGTTGCGTACCGCAACAACCTATCTATCGACGCTCGCGATCGCTCCCGGGACAACCAGCATGTCGGGACTGCTCTCCGGAATCCTCAGTGCGCAGTATCCGGATCCGCTCGATCGGGCCGCTGCGGTGCAACAGGAACAGGACTCGCGCGGTCTGACGCAATACCTGCCGGGTGCTGCAACGGTATTCACAGAAAATCCGATCCTGATCGACTACCTGAGCGCAACAGGCCTGCTCTTGGGCAAGCTGCAGTCACTCTCCCTGACCCTATACAGCTCGCGAACCCAGGACCTGTACCTGCCAGGGGAAACCTTGGTGGTGGTGCCGGGGGAGTTTGATGTGAACAATCGCCAGAACGGCGTGGTGATCAATTACAGTCGCACACTTGCCGCAACGACTACCGCAGATGTTTCACTGCAGATCAACGACACGCAGGCGATTGGCCAGAGCATCGAGCCCAACACGCACCAGACGGCGATCACCGCTCGATTGAACCAGAAGTTCGATCCCAAACTGACCGGCTATGTCGGCCTGCGTTATCAGATCCTCGACGTCAGCGGCCAAGCGCGGGTGTCCGAGACCGCTGAATTCGTGGGAATGACCCTGGCCTTCTGAGGAATTGCATAGATGTTTGAAGCCTTCTACGGCCTCTCCGGGCCGCCCTTTCAACTCAGTCCCGATCCCAGCTTTTATTTTGGGAGCCGCGGACACGTCGTTGCGCACCAGTACCTGCGCTTTGGGGTGCATCAGGGCGAAGGATTCATAGTCATCACGGGGGATATCGGTGCGGGCAAGACCACGCTCATCCGAACCCTGCTGGAGGAACTGGATCCCAGCGAGGTGGTAGCCGCTCAGTTGGTGAGTACGCAACTGGAAGCGAGCGATCTGCTGCGGGCCGTCTCGGCTGCGTTCGGAATCCCGACTGGCGGCAAGGGCAAGGCGGATCTGCTGGCTTCGCTTGAGGGCTACCTCGCTTCGCTGGCCATCGAAAAGCGCAGGGCGCTGCTGGTGATCGACGAGGCCCAGAATCTTTCCGATTCGGCGATCGAAGAGTTGCGCATGCTGTCCAATTTCCAGTTCGGCAATCGCACGCTCCTGCAAAGCTTCCTGGTGGGCCAGCCGGAACTGCGCAATATCCTGCGCTCGCCCTCGATGGAGCAGTTGCGCCAGCGCGTGATTGCATCCTGCCACCTCGGGCCAATGGGTCGCGAGGAAACGCGCAGCTATATGGAACATCGACTCACCCGGGTCGCCTGGAACAGGGATCCCGAGATCGAAGCCGAAGCCTTTGACGAGATCTACAAGTGGACCGATGGGGTGCCGCGCCGCATCAATCTGCTCGCCAATCGGGTCCTTCTGGCGAGCTTTCTTGAGGACAAGCACAGCGTCAATCGCGAGCTCGTCGAGCGCATAGCACACGAGATTCGCTCCGAGATTGGCGGGCCGCATGCCAGTGCACGCCCGAGCGACGGACTCTCGGCAGCACCCATACCACCACCCTCCGCAGAGGTCAGCGTGGCGCCCGCGGTGCGTCAGGCCGATCCCGACGAGCGCGACGTGGCAAGCGGTGTCTCCGTGTCGATTTCGACCTCTGCACCGCGTCCGCAACGCAAACTGGTAATCAAGTCGGGCGAGGCCGGACCGATTTTTTGCGTGGTCAACGACCGCGAGAGCATGAGCAAGATGATGCCGCTCCTGGTGGCCCTCAAACTGCGCGCGCAACTGCCGACAGCGGTTCTGGTGCAGTCAGGCAAGTCGCCGGCGACCAGTCGGGCCCGGCTGCAGGAGGACATTTCCTATCCGAGTCCGCATTTTGTGCTTGGCGCCGATGCCGGGAGTGAAGCCGTGCAGATGGCCCAGGTCCTGACACGTCTTGACGCACTGGCAGAAAAGTATGAACCGAGCGCGGTCCTGGTCTGCGGGGAAGCTTGCACGACACTCGCCGCCGCGCTCGTTGCCTCCAAGCGACGCGTTCCCCTGTTCGATCTGGATGCCGGGCTGCGGAGTCGGGATGCGCTTGCCGGCCAGATCGCCAATCGACAGATCGTTGAGGGGCTGTCGGACCTGTTTTTTGTCAGCGAACCCAATGCGGCTTCCGTGATCGCGCGCACCGGTGTCCTGCCGGACCGGATCCGTCTGGTCGGCAATCTGACCGCAGATTTTATCGCCGCGTCCGTGGGGCGCGCGATCGATCCGATGGACACGATGCTCGCGTCCGGTGACCGTGAGTCCTATCTTTCGCATCTGAGCGGCTTTGGTCTCATGAGCCTGAACGATCCCGCTGTCCTGGACGATCGGGAGCGGCTTGGCGAGCTCATCGACACTCTGCACCGGGTCAGCGAGGTCGCGCCTCTGCTCTGGCCAATGGAGGCCCAGCTGCGCTCCCGCATCAAGCGCTTCGGGCTGCTCGACGAACTTGAGAGCGAGCGCATTGCGCTGCTGCCGCCTTTGGGATTTCTGCGCACGATTGGCATGATGCTCTCGGCAGCCTTCGTGCTGACCGACGGTCCGACCCTGCAAAACGAGAGCTGCGCGCTGGGAATTCCCTGTCTGACCCTCACCGAGCACGCCTTGCGCGACATCATGGTCGAGCAGGGCAGCCTGGTCGCGCTCGGTGACGACCGCGAGGCGCTATTGGCCGCCGTTTCCGAGATTATGGCAAAGGGCGGCAAGCGCGGGCTTGTTCCGGAGCCTTGGGATGGGAAAGCGGCTAACCGTATCGCCGAACAAATCGCCCAGGCTTTGGCGCCGGGCGAGACTGCCGACACGGTAAATGCGCTCGCGGAGGCCTCATAATGCAAGACCGGGCCTTTTTGGAGCTGCCCCACCTTAGTCTTGTCGCCTCGCAACCGTATTTGCGGCTGCCGAGGCCGTCAACTGGAAATGCTTGGCTCAGATGAACCACTTTCTGAACAATCTCAAGGAAATGATCCCGAGCCTGTGGAACCGGCGCTGGTTCGGCGTAGCTGCCGCCTGGTGCGTCGGGCTCATCGGGCTTTTGGTGATACTGCTCGTGCCGGATCGGTATGAGGCCTCGGCCAAGGTGTTCGTCGATACCCAGACGGTACTCAAACCGCTGATGACGGGACTGGCCGTCCAGCCGGACGTCAAGGAGCAGATCAACATGATCGCCCGGACCATGGTGTCTCGTCCGAATATCGAAAAAATGCTGAAGCTGCCTGCCAACGGTCTGCAATTACTCGATAACGCAAAAAACCATGACGCCGTGGTCGACTCGCTGCTCAAGGGCATAAAAATTGACATCGAAGGGCGTGAGAACATTTTCACGATTACCTACCGGGATGCGAGTCCCGAACAAGCCAAGCGCGTCGTGCAAGGCTTGGTGGACCTGTTTGTCGCCTCGGGCCTAGGTAACAACGAGCGCGACTCGGCCGCTGCGCAGCAGTTCATCGATGACCAGATCCGCGGCTACGAGGTCAAGTTGCGCGAAGCCGAGAATCGCCTCAAGGATTTCAAGCTGCGCAATCTCGGCTACACCGGGCAAGAGGCGAACAATTACTTCCAGCGCGTCTCGCAGGCCAGTGAAGAGCTGATCAACTTGCGCGGCCAGCTGCATGCCGCCGAGCAGGGACGGGAATCGCTGCGTCACCAGCTTGCTGGAGAAGAGCCGGCGATGATTCCGGACGCATCCACGGGTCTCGCCGCGCCGGTTCGTAGCGATACCGAAATTCGCCTTGACGAGCAGCGCAAGATCCTCGACGACCTGCTGCGCCGCTTTACCGACGAGCATCCTGATGTGGTCGCCACGCGTCGCCTGATCGCCCAGCTCGAGCAGCAAAGACGCAGCGAGCAGGACGCGCTGCGCAACGGCGATAGCAGTCACTCGATTCGCTACTCGCAGGCGACCAATCCGGTTTTCCAGAAGCTCAAACTGTCGCTCGCCGACGCCGACGCGAACGTGGCCTCACTGCAGGCGCGGGTCGGCGATCTGCAGGAGCGCCTGAACCAGTTGCATGCCGCTGCCGGCCGGATCCCACAGGTTGACGAGGAATATGCGCAGCTCAATCGGGACTACGATGTTATTCGCAAGAACTATGATCAACTCGTGTCGCGTCGTGAGTCAGCGCAGATTTCCGAGGAAGTCAGCGCAAGCAGCCAGATGGCCAACTTCCGCGTGATCGAACCCACGCGGGTGTCGCCGCAGCCAAAGTTTCCGAGCCATGGGGTGCTCGCGGTGCTTTTCCTGGTTCTGTCGATTTGCGCGGGCTTCGGTGGTGCCTATCTGGTCACCCAGGCCTTCCCCAGCTTCTACAGCCTGCGCGATCTGCATCGAATCACCAAGCGGCCGAGCCTTGGGCGAATCTCGCTCTTGACGGTCGGTGGAGAACGCACACTGCTGACCTCTACGTCGGCGTTCGTCGGTGCTCTGGTGGCCCTGATGATGCTGCATCTCGTGGTAACCACGCTGGCGCTGGTTCGCTGAGGCCGCGGAGAAATTCATGGGTACCATCGAACAGGCGGTCAAGCGTCTTCAGGAGCTCAAGAAGGCCGGCGTTGATTTCACGCCGAGCGTGGCACGCGCTGGCGCTGGCCTCGAGGAGTCTGGCGAGCAGGGCCTGGCCTTGGGCAAGGAAGGCGTGGCGCGCCTGGTGAGCCAGACATCCATGGAGCGCGCCAAGCCCAGCGCCGTATCTCAGAGCGTGGATCTGGATCTGGAAAAGCTCATGCAGGCAGGCTACCTGGTGCCCAATGCGCCACGCTCCCTGATGCTCGACGAATTCCGCGTGATCAAGCGACCGCTGCTGGCCAACGCGCGCGGCAAGTCAGCGGCGCCGGTGCAGCGCCCCAATCTCATCTTCGTCACCAGTTCTATCGCCTCCGAAGGCAAGACCTTTGTGTCCACCAATCTCGCCCTAAGCATCGCGTCGGAGATGGACAAGCAGGTTCTCTTGGTCGAGGCCGACCCGTCGCGACCGACGCTGATGTCACGCCTGGGCATCGCACCCCGGGCGGGCATACTCGAGAAATTGCGTGACCCCGAGCGCGACCTCTCGCAGCTGATCCTGCGAACCAATATCGAGAAACTGGCGCTGCTGCCGGTTGGTACCGCTGATTCCCAGGTCCCGGAACTGTTCGCCAGCACAGCCCTTGGCGAGCTGCTCGACGAAATGGCGGCGCGCTACGAAGACCGGATCGTCATATTTGACGGGCCGCCGCTGGTGCCTTCGGTTGAGGCGCGCGTGCTGGCACCGAGGATGGGTCAGATCGTGATGGTCGTCCAGGCAGGGCGCACCTCACCGGAAATGGTCAACCAGGCGCTCGGTATCATCGAAGCATGTCCGGTGGTGATGACGCTACTCAACAAGTTCGCCGGACCGCGACTGGCGGCTAAGTACGGATATTACGGATACTAGGGAGCGCTGGCAGGCACGGACGAGGGATCAGGGATGAACATTGCGGGCGCGTGACTGAGCGCCGAAGAGCGCTCCGAATAATTATTGCCCGGTGTGCGATGAATGTGATCTTCGTCAATGAAATCCCCGAGGGTGCGGCCTATAATTTGCGGCACGGCTTGCCTGCATGGATCCAGAAAGCGCAGCAACATGACAATAGAGGGCTTGGTACACAGACCGAGCCACGGCAGCGTAACGCTGCCGCGTCGCCGGAGAGGGGCGATACCAGCATGACCGCAGAGCCATCCGTTTCAGTCGTCATTCCCACGTTCAACAGGGCCGAGTTCGTCGTCATGGCGATCACCTCCGCTCTGGAGCAGTCCTATCGCAATTGCGACGTGGTAGTTGTCGACGACGGGTCGACCGATGATACCCGCGCAGCCATCGAGCGTCGTTTTGGCGACAATCCGCGCGTGCGCTATATCTGGCAGAAGAATCAGGGTGTCTCGTCGGCGCGCAATCTCGGGCTCGCAGCGGCCCAGGGCGATCTGATCACCTTTCTCGATTCGGACGATCTATGGAAGCCCTGGAAACTCGAGCTGCAGGTTGCCTGCATGCGCCAGCTGGCATTCGCGGGGGTGGGAATGATGTGGTCGGAGACGGAGACGATCGACCGCGAGGGCAAGCTCAAAGAGGCGCGTGCCAATCGCAGCTTTTTTGCTGCCTATCATCTGTTTCAGGTCGAAGAGATGTTCACCGGGCAGGCACGGCTTGCCGAATTGCCTGATCCGGTAAAAGATCCCGGGGCGGCCACGACTGTTTACTGGGGTGACGTCTACTCCTTTGTTGCGCTGGGTAATTTTTGTCCGACATCGACGGTCATGCTGACCCGCGACAGGGCCATGAAGGTGGGCGGATTCAAGGAGTCGATGCTTGCCGGCGAGAATCACGACTACCACTTGCGTGCTTGCGCACTCGGTCCGGTAGCGTTTCTCGATATCGAAACGGCATCCTGCCGTCGCGGCGGTGTCGACCATCTCAGCGGCGAGTGCAACTCGCTCGTGATCGCCGAGAATGCACTCAAGACCATTCTGCCAGCGATCGCGCGGCGCCAGCTTGACATGCGTATCCCGCGTCAGGTGGTCAGGCGCAAGATCGGCTCGCTGCATGCCTGGATAGCCTACGAAAATCTCAAACGTCGCCGTCTCCAGGTGGCACGCCATCACTCTCTCGAGAGCCTGTACCTGGCACCCAGTGAGTGGCGCACCTGGAAGATGCTGTTCGCGAGCTGCGTGCCGGCGGCCCTGTTGGACCGGCTACGCGAGTCGCGCCAGGAGTCCCGACCCTCCTGACGCGTTCAGGAGCACGTCAGGCTTGCCGGTCAACGCTGTGCGGCGCAGCGCGTGTAGGCCTGTTCCATGGCCCGGATCATTGCCTCTGGACTGAAACGATCCTCGGCGCGGCGCCGTGCCTCGGCGCCCATTTTCGTGCGCAGTGGCGCGTCCCCTGCCAGGCGGATCATCGCCGCCGCGAGTGCCTCGTCATCGTCGCTCGGGAAAAGCAGGCCTGTCGCTTCCGGTTCGACCAGCTCGTCGTTGCCAGGTATGGCAGAGGCAATGACCGGCCTGCCGGCCGACATCGCTTCGAGGATGACGTTCGAGAGGCCCTCGCGCAGCGACGGTAGCACCACGAAATCCGCGTCACCCATGAGCTCTGGAGCATCGTCGCGCGGACCGAGCATCTGGACCGATTGCACCAGGCCGAATTGCTCGATGAGCTCGCGACAGTGTGCTACGAGCGGACCGTCACCCGCGATCTTGAGTTCGATCGGCACGCCGGCCTCACGAAGGCGGCGCATTGCGCGCAGTAGCACCGGCAGGTTCTTCTGCTCGACGATCCGGCCAACGAACAGTGCGCGCACGACGGCGCCATCGTTCGCGGCGATCTTTCGCTCCTGCTGGTTCGCCAGCGCGACTCCGTTGAAAACGATTTCGATGGCCGCTGGTGCAAGTCCCATCCTGGCGCAGGCGTAGTTGGCGCCTCCTCGCGAATTGGCGATGAGCGCGGCGGACTGGCCGTAGGTCCAGCGCTTGATACGCCAGTGAAGTGGTGTGTACCACTCGTAGGCGCAGCGGATCGAGGTGATAAGCGCAGGGCGCACGCGTGCCGCGATGGTCCGACGCCCCAGCGCACCCCACAGCTCGCCGCCAAAAGCAAAGCAGTGCATCACTTCGAACTGACGCGCTGCGAGAAAGCGTGCCAGGCGCAGTGCAAACAAGGGATCGAAACGGCCGCGCTTGTGTATTTCGATGACTTCGATGCCCTGAGCTCGGAGTTCGTCCACCAGGGAGGAGGAGTTTCGGAAAAAAAGCACGCTTACCGTGAAGCGCTCGCGATCCAAGAGGCGCGCAATCAGCGCGATCTGGCGCTGCGTGCCACCGAGTTCCATTTCGTCGGTTACGAGCAGCAGACGGATCTTAGGCAGCATGGCAAGGGAGTGAATTGATGGCCCGGTATAGCTTGGCTGCTTCGGTGTCGCTGGTGAAATCCTCAGCCACGCGCAGGCGTGCGGCACGCGCAAGGCGCTGACCCAGCGCCGGATCATCGAGCAGGCGGGTGATCGAGTCGGCGAGACTCAGGGGATCTCCCGCCTGCGCCAAGAGGCCCGTGACTCCATGCTCGACGAGTTCGGGGATGCCGGAGACAGTGGTCGAGACCACGGGTGTGCCACTGGCCATGGCTTCCATCAGCGCCACCGGTATGCCGTCGCGGTCGCCGCGTGCGGTGACCACACTGGGCAACGCGAACACGGCGGCGCGTTCCAGATAGGTCTGCACCTCGGGCTGAGCCATGGCACCGAGCAGACGCACCGAGTCACCCAACCCGAGATCGGTGATCTGTCTCATCAGGATGGCATGCAGCGGCCCGCTGCCAATGATGTCGCACTGGAAGGCGGTGCCGCGCTCCCGCAATAAGGCACACGCTGCGATCAGGGTCGGGAAGCCCTTGATTTCATCGAGCCGCCCGACCGCGAGAATGCGTGCTCCGTCCCGCGTTGGCTCGCCTGCGCCGTCAGACTCAGGGGCAGCATCCGAGGAGCGGATGCCGCAATGCACGACCCGGATCTTTTCTCCCAGGGATTGGCCGACCATGGCTTCGATGAAGCGACGGTTGAATTCCGATATGGTCACCACCATGACTGCCTGCGCAGTCTTTAGCGCGAGGAGGTGGTCTTCGACAAAAATGTCGTGTGCATGTGCGGTAAAGCTGAACGGAAGGGCCAGTTCCGCGGACAGTGAGAGTGCGGCGCTTGCCGGATAGGTCGCCCAGTGGGCGTGGATGTGGGCCGGTTTCAGCGTGGCAAGCCTGGGGGCGACTCCCTTCACGCGCCACCATACCAAGAGAGTCTTGGCCAGAGCCAGCGGGTGCCCGGCCAAACCCGCGACGAGGCGCGCCAGCAGGCGCGCCTCGCGCAAGGGGTGACGACACAGGACGGCTAAGGTGCGCAACAGCGTTTGCAGCACGGGCGCAGGATAAACCACTCGGTCAAGCAGCTCCCGGGCGTCGGCCTGCACCAAAGTTTCGCTCGGATGCTTAAGGGACAGGATGCTGACCTCTGCACCTTGCGCTATCAGTCCGTGGATTTCGCGCACGATGAAAGTCTCGGACCAGCATGGGAACAGGGATACGACGTAGAGGATTCTCACCGTGGATCCCCGGCCGGATCGTGAGCCTCGGGCTGGACGCTCGGTCCGGTCTGCCACAGGTGGGCGTGACGATTTCCGAGGAACTGGAACAGGCCCAGGACCACAAACCAGTTCAGGCTGACAAAACCCGCTGAGAGCTTGGCCGGCAGAAAGCGGTTTGCAGCGGGCCACAGCAGCCCGCATGCGGCACAGGCATAGGCGACGAGCTGAACGGCCAGAAAAAGGCCAAACAGCGCGGACCCGTTCAGAGCAAGGAGAAGGTTGCTGATAAGCGCCCCGGCAAGCGCCGCCGGCGCAAGCAGGCGCGCCACCTTGTGGGAGAGGAACTGCAGCAGGATGGGATTGCGCCAGGGCAACAACAGCTGCGGGTGCGCCGTCAGCAACTGGAAGTTTCCGGCGAGCGTGCGCGTCTTGCGGGCGCGCTCGATCGTGGCCGACTGCGAGGGCACGTCGAAGGCCAGGGCTGCATCCTCGAACAGTACCCGTCTGCCCCCCAGCACTACCTGCATCGGAATCAGCAGGTCGTCCAGAATCGTGTCGGCAGGGATGGCGGCAAATGCGGCGCGCCGCAGAGCATAGAGTGCCCCGGTGACACCGACGCTGGAGTGGATCGCGCTTTCGGCACGGCGCAGCGATTTTTCGTAGCGCCAATAGGCATCCAGGCTTTCGCCGTAGGGAGTGATTCCGTCAACGGTGAAGACCAGCTGTCCGCTAACCCCGCCCACGGCCGGATCGGCGAAATTGCGCAACAGGGCGCGGACTGCACCGCGATCGAGGCGCTGGCGCGCGTCGCTCAGGACCAGAAATTCCTCGGTACAGCTCCCGATCACCTCGTTCAGGCAGGTGGCCTTGCCGCGTCGCTCGGGAAATGCGATGAGCTCAACGCGGCGATCGCCGATCTGGCGCACGATTTCCTCGGTACTGTCGGTCGAGCCGTCCGAGGCGACGATCACCCGCAAGAGGGCTTTCGGATAGTCCTGCTCCAAGCAGCTGGCGAGTTTGCCGGCGATGCTCGCCGCACCATTGAATACGCAGATGACGATGGTAACCGGCGGCTCAAAACTGGCGCACGCCACCGGCCGCGGTCGCCAGCGCGACCACACTAAGAGCACGAGCGGATAGCCTGCGAAAGTGTACCCAAGCAGGCACAGGCAGACGATGAAGACAATCAGGCTGCCATTCATGGTGCTGCCGCGCCCTTGAACAGGCGCAGGGCCTGCGCGCGCATGCTTTCATAGCGTCTATTGCCGAGCACGCGCTTGGCGCCCCCCAGGATGCCGCTGCGCAGGCGCAGTCTGGCAATTCCCAGGGAGTCGCGCCTCATCCAGCCGCCAATCTGCGCGTCGCTGGTTGACTCGAGTACGGCCAGGCGCGGAATCGGCCAGGCGGGAGCGTTGGGATGCCAGACGCCCGGTGCCGAGCAGCAGATGCCGAGATAGCCAAGACCCGCGGCCACGCGCGTGCATACGCGCGGCAGGCGACCGCCGGGTGGTGCGAATAGCACCACCGGCTTGCCGATCCGGGCTTCGATTTCGCTCTTGGAGACGGCGAGCTCGTCATGTATCTGCTGCTCGTCAAGTTCGTCGAAATAGCGATGGGTGTTGCCGTGTGACTGGATCGATATGCCGGCCTGGGCGAGATCGCGCAGGTCGGTCCAGGAGAGAAATCCGCGATGCCCGACCGTCGTTGGGTTTACGAACAGATCAGCGCGTCCTCCGGCTTTGAGCAGTACTTCGGCGGCCACCGCATTGCTGACATGGCCGTCGTCGAAGGTGAATGCAACACGATCGGGGGTCGCCGGCTCGGCGAGGATCGCGGCGACGCTGTCGATACGAGCGCCGATGGCCGCGACGAGTTCGACATGGCGCTTAAAGGACGACATGGAAACGGTGTAATGCGCGTCGGCGCTCTCAAGGGTGCCGTCTGACTCGCCGATGGCGTGGTACATGAGGACCGAGACCGATGCGTCCACGCTACGCGCCTGCCGGATTCACTTGCGGCCGATGCGCGCGGCCAGTGCACCCGTGGTCAGGCCCGTCGGCTGGCGGCGAAACTCGAGAGCGTCAAAGCCAGGGCCGTTGATGCCTTCGATGGTCGAGAATGCCGTCGTCATGCCATGCTTGATCAGCAAAGCCTTGGTCGTATCGGTGAAATCACAGGCGCGCCCGTTCGGATAGGCAAACAGGGTCGGGGCGACGCCGGTTTCGGCCTTGATGCGCTCACTGCACGTGCGGATCTCGCCGTCCATTTCGTGCTCGTCGAGCTGCGAGAGGATCGGATGGGTGTGACTATGTCCACCGTAACGCGTCCAATCCATGGTCGATCGCACTTCGTCCCAGTTGAGCATCTGGCGCTCAAGCTCGTCCGACGCCTCGGGTACGCCGAGGTCCTGGATGAGGGCCTCAAGCCAGACACGGCGTTGCGAATTCGTGGTCGCCTTCAGGTGGGCCTTGCTGTGCGAGACAAACTCCATGCGTTCGGCCATCGAGCCAAGCGCGAGGACCCGCGTTGGCTGCCAGGGCAGGGTGATGGAGGCTTTTTGCGAGACCAGCGCGGCCCAATGCAGGCGCTCGGTCCAGATCAGCTCGCCGCTGTCGATTGCCTGTGTGGCGAGAAATACGACAGCCGGGATTTCGAGTTCTTTGAGGATGGGATAGGCGTAGTCGTGATAGTCGCGATAACCATCGTCAAAGGTGACCAACACCGGAGGGCGGGTCAGCTCGCGTGATTGCGCGGCCGCGCGCACCTCCTCGGGCCAGATCGGTCGGCAAAAGCGCCGCAGCCATTGCATCTGGGTGCGGAAATTCTCGACCGGCAGACTCTCGAAGGCGCCCTGCCCCTTGCTGATCCGGTGATACATCAGAACTGTCAGTCCGGGCTCGCGGATGAATCGCCCGATCTGCCAGCCAAGCGGTGTGGTCAGAGCGCTCTTGGCCAGTTCGCGAATCAGCTTGCTGCGGCCCGGCTGTTCATGCTCCTGCCAGCGAACGAATTGTTCTGTGGGGGCAAATGCCGCTCCCGGAACACCCATCGGGCTCTCTAATCGCGTGCCGGATTCATTCTCAACGGCCAGCCGTCCGATGCTTAGGCTGTCGAGTTTGTTCGGTGGGTTCATGGGACGGACCAAGGTGGCAACAACAGTCTGGCCGGTGCTTTGTGGGGTGCTGCCAAACGCCTGGCCAAGGGGCGAGCATAACCGAGAATTACATCCCGCTATGTGACGGCGCGTTGGCAGATTTGGACAGGACAGCGGCCTTTAACAATTGGACGCAATTGGCGCAGCCAACCGCAAGTTCCATACCCGAGGGTAAGGCTAATTCCGCCACCTGGCGGTGACATTTCGCACGCAATTACGCATCCGTGGAGCGTCTGGCCGGTGCGGTGCACGGCAAACGTATACTGGCGCCGTTGTCCGCTCCGGCAATGCGGATTGCCGGACTTCCCCGGGAGAGAGTCGATGTCTTGCGCAGTGATGGGCCGAGCGCAGCGTGTCGCGCCGCTGGCTGCGCACGCCGGGTTCCTGCTGCGCTGTGGGCCAGTGCAATGAGTGCCGCACACGCGCCCGGCGCCATCATTCTCAGCAGACCGCTCACCGGGCTCGCTACCGCACGGTGTCTGGGCAAGGCGAATATCCGGGCCCATGCCCTGTTATTTGAGCGCGGCGATGGTGCCCGCTGGTCGCGCTACTGCAGCAGTGAAGATATCCCCGAGGATACTGGCGGCGAGGACGCGATCGTCGAGCGGATCATTGAGCTCGGCAAACTCGACGGTGAGCGACCGGTAGTGTTTCCCTGCAGTGACGCACAAGCCCTGCTGCTGGCGCGCAATCTGTCGCGGCTGCTGCCCTTCGTGCGCTGCTTTTCGACGCCGTCGGACATCCTGACCGGGATTGTCAGTAAGGACGGCCTCTACCGTCTGGCCGGGCAGGCCGGTGTTCCGACGATCGAGGCCATCGTTGCACCCGGTGTCGCACAGCTCGCGCAATGGAGTGCTCAGCATGAGGGCCCGTATTTCCTCAAACCCTATTACGCGGGTATCCGCGCCACGGCGCTGCCCCGGAAAAATCATGTGCTGCACAGTCGCGCCGAACTGCTTGCGTTCGTGGCCCAGCACGGTTCCGAGGCACTGATCGTGCAGCAGCTGGTGCTGGGTGGCGACGGCCATGTGTTCGACGTCTATGGCGCCTGCGATTGCGACGGACGGGTCATGGGGCTCGCATCCCACCGGCGCTGGCGTCAGGAGCCGCCGGACCGCGGCGTGACTTCTTATGGCGAAATCCCGGCGGGAATCGATGCTCTGGAGGAGGCTGAACTGTTTGCGATGACGCGCCGCCTGCTCGCCGGCACGCGCTACCACGGAATCTTTGGGATCGAGTGGCTGCGCGATCGCCGCACCGGAGATTTCTACCTGATCGACTTCAATGCACGACCCTTTACCAGCATTGCCCATCTGCAATTTTCGGGGTTGAATCTGCCGGCGCTTGCCTACCGCGAACTGGTCGAAGGCGCTTCTGCGGGGACATCTCCCGAGCCGCGCATTGCGCGCTCGCTCTGGGTCGATTTTCTGTCGGACTCGAGTGTCTTTCTTGAGCGTCGCACGCGTGGCGAACTAACCCTTCTCGCCTGGCTTGGCAGTCTGGCCCGGGCGCGCAGCTATGCCTACCTCGACTGGCGCGACCCTTTGCCTGCGCTGCAGCGAGGCTTTGAGACAGTCGCGCGCGCACTGCGCCACTTCACAAGGCGTCTCGCGCGGCATGCGCACACACCTTCGCCGTAAGGCCCGGCGCGGCAGTTAGTGGAGGTGGCGCTCCGCGAGCACCTGTTCGATGCGCCGGTCCGGGATGAGCCAGAGCAGGGCGACAAAGGCATAGAGCAACTGGGCGAGCCAGCGCACCTGCCAGGAGAGCAGAATCGCGAGCAGATAGAGCACGGGTGAGAGCTTGCCTTTCCAGTCGCGGCCCAAGGCCACCTTGAGCAGGGCGTCCGGCCCCTCGGACGCGATGATGCATTTCTGCAGGATCCAGTAGGCGATCGCTGCGCACAGCAGCACGCAACCGTACGCCGCGGAGGGCAGCGCGGCGAAATGATTTTCACCCATCCAGCCGGTTGCGAAGGGCAAGAGCGACAACCAGAAAAGCAGATGCAGATTGGCCCACAGGATCGCGCCGCTGACGCGCGTGGATACCTGAAACAGATGGTGGTGGTTGTTCCAGTAGATGCCGACGTAAATGAAGCTGAGCACATAGCTCAGTAAGGCCGGAACCAGCGTGAGCAGCGCGGGAAGATCCGCCGCAGCCGGGATCTTCAGCTCAAGCACCATCACCGTGATAATGATGGCCAGCACGCCATCACTGAACGCCTCGAGGCGGTTGGTTCCCATCATGGTTCCCGGTTGTGGCAGCGCATGGGCATTATTGAACTGGTCGTGAGAGGCGCCAGATTACACCGTCATTCTGGAGCGGTGCACGCAATCTGGATTACCATGGCAGCCTGTCCGGCGGCCCCGGCGAGATCGACAAAAGCTAAAACTCGAGGAGCAAAGAGTGAAATATCGGAGATCATTCTTGGTGGTAGGCGCGCAAGTGCTCGTGGCTCTCGCGTCGGGCAGCGCCTTCGCGCTCGATTACCCTGCTGCACCGCGCAATCCTGTCAGCCACAGCTATCACGGCACAACTGTTAGCGACGACTACGACTGGCTCGAGAACTCGAGCGACGAGGCTACCAGGCAATGGGTCGGCGCCGAGAATGCCTTGAGCCGTGCCTGGCTGGATGCCGTTCCCGGGCGCAGCGGGCTGCACGAGCGCCTGGCGGCTCTTTTCGGCTCGATTTCGAGCACCTACTTCAGCATGCACCAGGAACACGGCGTGCTGTTTGCCCTAAAGAATCAACCACCCAAGCAGCAACCCCTCCTGGTAAGCCTGGCGTCCCCCGACTCCACCAGTGGCGAGCGCGTGGTGCTCGATCCGGGATCTCTCAGCAGCACGGGTGCCATTGCGATCGATTTCTACCAGCCATCGCTGGACGGCAAGCGGGTCGCGGTATCGCTCTCGAGCAACGGCAGCGAAGTGGGGTCCCTGCATGTGTTCGAGGTGGCGACCGGCAAGGAGCTTGGCGATGTGGTGCCGCGCGTGGCGTTTCCGACCGGTGGTGGATCGGTCGCCTGGAACGCCGATGGCAGCGGCTTTTACTACACGCGCTATCCGGCTCCGGGTGAGCGCCCAGACGCGGACCTTCAGTTCTACCAGCAGGTCTATTTCCATCGCCTCGGTACCGATCCAGCCAGGGATAGCTACGAGATCGGCAAGGAATTCCCGCGCATTGGCGAGACCTTCCTCGAAACCTCGCCGAACGGGCGTGAGGTGCTCGCCACGGTTGGCAACGGAGACGGCGGCGACTATTCGATCTATCTGAAGAGCGGCAAGACCTGGCGCAAGATTGCTGGTGATGCCGATGGCGCCAAGGTGGCCCGCTTCGGAGGAGACGGCTGGCTGTACCTGCGATCCTTAGCCGATGCACCGCGCGGCAAGATTCTGCGCGTATCCCTGAAGGATCCGGAGATCGCGCACGCCCAACCGGTTCTCGCACAGGGCGAATTCTCCATCTCGGATTTCCTTGTTACGAAGGGCAAACTCTATGTCAGCCTGATGGCAGGGGGTCCTTCGCGTCTGATCGAGATCGATCTGGCCAAGCACCGACAAACCGAGATCCCGCTGCCGCCTGTGACCGGGGTGGAGGGTCTGGTTGATATCGGTAAGGGGGAGGTGCTCGCGAACATCAACAGCTACCTTGAGCCTGCGGCCTGGTATCGCGTTGCCGCCGGCAAGAGTCCGCAAAAGACTGCGCTGGCACAGTCCTCCAGCGCGAGCTACGCCGATACCGAAGTGGTGCGCGAGTTCGCTACCTCCAAGGACGGCACACGGGTACCGATCAATATCCTGCGCAAGAAGGGCACCAAACTCGACGGCAGCAATCCTGTGCTCCTGACAGGCTACGGTGGTTATGGTGTGAACAGAACGCCGCGCTTCTCGGCAAGCCGGCGGGTCTGGCTTGACCACGGTGGCGTGTTTGCGGAAGTGAATCTGCGCGGTGGCGCCGAGTTCGGCGACGCCTGGCACACGGCCGGCAACCTGACCAACAAGCAGAATGTGTTCGACGATTTCAT
>CAJCHO010000092.1 GCA_903970145.1 Mycobacteriaceae bacterium
GATCGTGCCCGCCGCCAACGCTCGCTGCCCGGCGCGTTGGATCACCGGACCATCCGCAATCGGATCGGAAAAAGGAACACCGAGCTCGATCAGGTCGGCGCCCGCCTCGACCAGCGCGTGCATTAGCGGCACGGTGAGCGCGGGGTTCGGATCACCGGCGGCGATATAGGGAATCAAGGCGCAGCGCTGCTGGGCCGCCAGACGCGCCAGTACATCGACGATACGCGACATCATGCACCTGCCTTAGCCACCTGCTGCGCTTGCCAGAGCTGACTGGCGAATCGACAGCGCTCGCGACAATGGAACTCCATGCCGCTTGCCTCGGCAACGATATGCAGATCCTTGTCACCACGACCGGACAGGTTCACCAGAAGATTCTGCGAGGCCTGCATGGTCGGCGCCAGCTGCGCTGCATAGGCCAGCGCGTGGCTCGACTCGAGTGCCGGGATAATGCCCTCGATGCGACACAGATCGTGGAATGCGGCCAGCGCCTGCGCGTCCGTTGCGCCGACGTACTGCGCGCGACCGCTATCCTTTAGCCACGCATGTTCGGGACCCACACCCGGATAGTCCAGACCGGCCGATATCGAATGCGTCTGCTGGATCTGGCCATTGGCGTCCTGCAAGAGGTAGGTGCGGTTGCCATGCAGTACTCCCGGGCTGCCGCGCTGCAGGCTGGCAGCGTGCTTTCCCGATTCCAGACCCGCACCGGCGGCTTCGACCCCGATCAGGCGCACGGCGGCGTCACCGATATAGTCAAAAAAGATGCCCATCGCATTGCTGCCACCTCCGACACAGGCGATTACGCAATCGGGCTGGCGTCCGGTCATTGCCGGCATCTGCTGTCGGCACTCGCGTCCGACGACCGCATTGAAGTCGCGCACCATCATCGGATAAGGATGGGGGCCGGCTACGGTACCGATGATGTAAAAAGTATCCTCGACATTGGTGACCCAGTCGCGCATGGCCTCATTGAGGGCATCTTTCAAGGTACGCGAGCCGCTGTGGACCGGTACTACCTCTGCACCGAGAAGTTTCATGCGGTAGACATTGGCTGCCTGGCGATCCACATCCTCGCTACCCATGTAAACCACACACTGCATGCCAAAGCGTGCGGCCACGGTTGCCGCCGCGACCCCGTGCTGACCGGCGCCGGTCTCGGCTATCACGCGCTTTTTGCCCATACGGCGCGCGAGCAGCGCCTGGCCAATCGTGTTGTTGACCTTGTGCGCCCCGGTGTGATTGAGGTCTTCGCGCTTGAGATAGATCTGCGCACCCCCCAGGATCTCGCTCCAGCGGCGCGCGTGGTAGATCGGACTCGGGCGACCGATAAAATGGGTCAACTCGCTTTCCAGTTCGGCAATGAACTCCGGGTCCTTGCGGTAATGCTCGTAGACGCTCGTGAGTTCCTCCAGAGCGTGGATTAGGGTCTCGGCAACGAAGCGGCCGCCGTAGACTCCGAAGTGTCCGCTGGCGTCGGGCAGGTCGTAGGGTGTGTGCGCGAGAGGCGCACTGCTTGATGGGATATTCATGGTCTCAATCGGCTCGGAAACTGCTGTCGGCGCTACGCACGGCGGTGAAGAAATCGCGCATGCGCTGCTCATCCTTGACGCCCTTGTCGCGTTCCACACCGCTCGATACGTCGACGGCGTAGGGACGCACCCGCGCAATCGCCTCAGCGACGTTTTGCGCGCATAAGCCACCACTCAAAACGGCCTGAGGCGCGAGTTCTGCGGGTATGAGTGACCAATCGAATGTCCTTCCGGCACCGCCGAATCCCGGCACATTGGCGTCAAACAGAATCGCCTGAGCCGCGTGGTAGCGCCGTTTGAATTCTAGCAAATCGAGCGACGCCGTCACGCGCGCCGCCCGAATAAAGGGTACCCCGAAGCCCACGCAGTCCTCGGGCGTCTCATCGCCGTGGAACTGCACCAGCGACAGCGCTGCTTCGTCGAGCACGGCCCGTACGGTGTCGCGCGCCGCATTGACGAATAGTCCCACCGTAGTGACAAAGGGCGGCACGGCAGCAATGAGGCCTTTTAACTGGGCGAGCGACACAAATCGCGGGCTGCCCGGATAGAGCACAAACCCGAGCGCATCCGCACCCAGCTCGACTGCCAGCGCAACATCCTCGGCTCGCGTGAGTCCGCAGATCTTGATCCGGGTGCGAGTCAAATCAATTCTCCCAGCAATCCCGGGAAAGCGCTGACCAGGCCGGGAACGCGCGGCAGCCCATAGCGTTCGGGGTAGGCTACGTCGGTCAGGTACAGTCCGTCGGGCATGAATGTCGCTGCCGCAAGACTGCGGTCCCGCCCCTGAAGTACCTCTGCCATCCACTGTACCGGTTGGCGCCCGCGACCGACGCTAACCAGGCTGCCAACGATATTGCGCACCATGTGATGCAAGAAGGCGTCGGCGTGAAGTCGCAGCACCACAAAGCGCCCGCGTTGCTCGATCTCAAGTGCATGCAGGGTACGGACCGGGCTTGCGGCCTGGCACTCGGCGCTGCGAAAAGCCGTGAAATCGTGCGTGCCGATCAGAACGCTTGCGGCTGCCCGCATTGCCGCCACGTCCAAAGGATGGTAGAACCAGCCCGCGCGCCGCGCCAGATGCGCCGAGCGGATCGGATCCACGTACAGCACGTAGTGATAGGTGCGACTGATGGCCCCAAAGCGCGCATGAAAACTCTCGTCGACGGGCTGTACCCAGCGCGCGGCAATGGAAGCGGGCAGCAGGCTGTTGAGCCCGCGCACCCAGGCGTGGGCAGGTCGCGTAGCGCCGCAATCAAAGTGCACAACCTGGGCACTGGCATGCACTCCGCTATCGGTGCGACCGGCAGCAACCACGCGCAGCGGCTCGTCGGCGAATCGGGAAAGCGCAGCTTCGAGGCTGTCCTGCACGGTACGGCCGCCCGGTTGCGACTGCCAGCCCAGCCAGTCGCGCCCATCGTACTGCAGGCCCAGTGCGTAGCGCTGCGTCATTGCCACTGCGGCGCCACCCGGGACCTCGCGTCCCGGGATTGCACCAGTCTTAGGCCAGGGCGGCCATCAACTCGCGCGCCTTGTTGATCTGGGCGGAGTCGCCCTCCTTCATGACTTCCTCGAGCAGTTCGCGAGCGCCATCCTTGTCGCCAATGTCGCGATAGGCGACTGCCAGGTCGAGCTTGGTTGCCATGTCCTGCCACTTGCCACCTGCGCCGTTGGCCTCGGATGCTCCGTCAACGGTCATCGTACCCGTATCGAGATCGAGCGACAGGCCGGCGAACTGTGGATCAAGCACTTCAGTCTTGCCAAGATCGGCAGCCGAGACCGATGCGGGCGCATGGAACTCGTGCGCCCCTCCTCCGGTACTGGGCAAATCGAGCTGGAAGTCCATGTCCGGCATCGCCGGGGCGGCCGGTTCAGGCATCGCGGCAAAGGGGACGGTTTCCTGGAAGGACGGGTGATTATCGGCCGGTGCCTGGGGAATGACGGGCGCCTTGATCGCAACGGTGCGCACATGCTGTTCGGCGGGCTCGGGAACGCCGGCCGGCGGGAGCGCGAGGTCGAGATCCAGTCCCACCGGCGGAGCCGCAGCGGCTGGCTGGCTGAGGGCAACCGTGGATGTGACATCGTCGTTCGAAGCGGCCACCTTCTTGTCGCCGCCAAAGCCGAGATCGAAGTCCAGATCCATCGCCGGCGCCTCGCCTTCCTCTTCCTCGAGGTGCGGTGCCATCGGTTCGGTCTTGGTCAGATCCAGATCGAGAATCGGCTCAAGCGACTGGCTGCTCTTTTGCGGGGGCACGTCAAGGCCGGCCGCAGCCAGCGCTGCCGCCGCAAGGCCTGAGGCTGCCAGAGGCATGGTCTTCTCGAAAGTCGTGGCCGGGCCGCTGGCTGCTGGACTTGGAGACGGGGCGGGCGCGGGTGCAGCGGCTGCCAGACTGGAAGCGGGAATCGCGGCGGGAGTGGTGTTGGCGAGCGACGCGTCGCGATACAGCGGATTATTCGGATCAACCGTTGCGCCCAGGGCCGCGGCACGTGCCCAGTCGTCCCCGGTACCACCGGTCTGTGCGTAGAGTTCCGTTGCCACCGATTCAAACTGCTTGGTGTCCTGGCGACGCGCGTAGATCTCCAGCAGTTTCAGGCGGACCGCATGGCGATCGGGCTGCGTGCGCAGGGCTTCCTTGAGGATTTCCTCAGCCTGAGCGTCACGCCCGTAGGCGATATAGACGTCCGCTTCGGCGACAGGATCGACTTCGTTGGTGTCCAATTGACCGGACATCGGCACGAAATTCGAATTGAAGGTGCTGTTGCTGGTATCGACCGACTGGCCACCCGTGGTCCCGAAGACCGAGTTGGCGTGCAGGCCGCTGCTACCAGTCAGGATGCTGTCCTCGAACTTCGAGAATTTCTTCTTGCGACGCATCGAATACCACACATAGCCGCCAGCAATCGCCAGGAGCACCGCGACAATTCCGCCGATATAAAGCGGGTTCTCAAGCAGGTCATCGATCAGGCTGGTTTCGGGTGGGGGCGGTGCGACCGCGCGACGCGCCACCGGTGGATTGGGCTTGGCTACCGGCTCGGATTGTGCGGGCGCGGCTGCAACTGGCGCAGGTGTGGGAGTTGGGCTTGGCTGGACGGCCGGTGCTGCCGCCTTGGCGTCTGCGGCGGCCTTCGCATCCGCTGCTGCCTTCGCGTCTGCTACGGCCTTGGCGTCCGCGGCCGCCTTGCTGGCTGCTGCAGTCTTGGCATCTGCTGCGGCCTTGGCGTCCGCCGCTGCTTTCGCGTCTGCTGCGGCCTTGGCGTCCGCGGCTGCCTTGCTGGCTGCTGCAGCCTTGGCATCGGCAGCGGCTTTGGCGTCTGCTGCAGCCTTGGCATCGGCGGCGGCTTTGGCGTCTGCTGCGGCCTTGGCATCGGCGACCGCCTTGGCTATCGCGGCAGCCTTGGCATCAGCAACCGCTTTCGCGTCCGCTGCGGCCTTGTCAGAAGCGGCCTTGGCATCTGCAGCGGCCTTGGCTGCTGCTGCGGCCTTGGCGTCCGCTGCGGCCTTGGAGGCGCTCGCGGTTTTTTCGGCGGCAGCACGATCCTGGGCAGCCTTGGCGTCGGCCGCAGCCTTGTCCGAGGCCGCTTTGGCGTCAGCGGCGGCCTTGTTAGCCGCGGCGAGCTTGGCGTCAGACGCGGCCTTGGCGGCACCCTGCTTTTGCAGATCGTCCAGTTCCTTGTTCTTTAGTGCGATCAGGGTCTTCAGATCGGCAACGTTCTTCTCAAGAAGCTTGACGCGCTCATTGGCTTCAGCGACGGCGCGGTCACGTACCGCCGCCTGCTCAGCCGTGGTGCCCGCATTCGGACGCGACAGCTTGACCTGATCCGTGGTATCGGCCGGCTGGGCCTGCTTTTCCTGCACCTTGGCAGTCAGCTTGCCCGTCGCGCCCTGATTGGTGCTGCTCTTTGCGGTCGGCGTAGCCGGTGTCGCCTCGGCGACGCCCGCCAGACGATTGCGATAGGCATTGAAGTCCGCCGTCTGAGCGGTAATCGCGCGCTGCGCATCCGCGGGCTCGACGCTCTTCGCAGCCGCGGCGTCAGGTATCTGGAGCGTTACGCCGCTCTTGAGGCGATTGACATTGCTGTCGCTGAACGCATTCGGATTGTTGCGCAGCATCGCCACGAGCATCTGCTCAAGCGTGACGCCGTCAGCCTTGTTGCTTTGGGCAATTCGCGCGGCGGTATCGCCGTGCTTGACTTCATAAGTAGAGCCGCCGGTCGCAGCGGCGACCGGGGTACTCGGCACAACATTGGCGCGGGCTGGCGCCGTCGACGGGGTACTCGCCTGGGCCTGGGCTGGCGCCTGGCGGGCCGGCAGGCTCGACTGGACCGAGGGCACGACCGGCGCCACCGGCTGGGTACGCGGCGCGCGCACCTCCGGAGGATCAAGCAGGAACGTGTACTCGCGCACCAGCTTGCCCGATGCCCAATCAATTTCGATGAGCACGTCCAGATAGGGCTCGTTGAGCGGCCGCGCGGACGTAATCGCGACCACGGATTTGCCGTCGCTGCGGGTAACTACGTTCAGCTGCAGCGAGCTGACCGAGGCACCGTAATCAATATTGGCGCGAGCGAATTCGCTTTGTGGCGCCACGCGCGCACTTAGGGAGGCCAGCTCCTCCTTGCTCACCGACGTCAGTTCGACCTCGGCGCGCAGGGGCTCGCCCAAACCGGACTGCACAGTAAGCTTGCCCAAACCGGCGGCGTGGGCCACGGGTGCGAGCGCGCTGATGGATAGGGCTCCTGCGAGAATGACCACGCGCATAGCCAGATCGGCCATGCGAGTTGGGTTCCGGGGAGCTTGTCCCGTCAAAGCGGAATTCGACGGCGAATGTAAACGATCTGGCCCAGGCACGCTCCACCCCTTGTTCTGGTTTGCGAGTTCCAACATAACATCATGGACTTAGACCTGCAAGCTTACGCATCTTGGTAAGTCTTAGTCTATCTGGATCGACGTTTGGCCTTGAAAAGCGTTGCTGTCGGGCAACGAAGCGAAGCCAGCCACGCGGATCAGGCTGCCCTACTACCCCTAAAGCAGAATTCTCAGCATGCGGCGCAAAGGTTCGGCCGCGCCCCATAGTAACTGGTCACCAATGGTAAATGCAGACAGATACTCCGGACCCATCGATAACTTGCGCAGGCGGCCGACGCGGACCTCCATGCTGCCGCTTACCGTAACCGGGGTCAGGCCCTTGAGTGTCGCTTCGCGCTCGTTTGGCACGACGCGGGTCCATGGGGTCGAGGACGCGATGATCCGCTCGATCTCGTCAAGCGGCACATCACGCCGCAGTTTAATGGTCAGCGCCTGCGAGTGGCAACGCATCGCACCGACGCGCACACACAGCGAATCGATCGGAATCGCGGGCTTGTCAAAGCCGGTACCACGCCCAAGGATCTTGTTGGGTTCGACGCTGCCCTTCCACTCCTCGCGCGTTAGGCCCCCACCCAGGTCGCTGTCACACCAGGGAATCAGGCTGCCAGCAAGTGGCACCATGAAGTTCTCGATGTCGCCAGGGGCCATGCCGCGCTGAGTCTCCTGCACCTGGCGGTCGATCTCGAGGATCGCCGAAGCCGGATCGGCGAGCAGTTCGCGCACCGTCCCGTGGATCAGGCCGAATTGCTTGAGCATCTCGCGCATATGCTGCGCGCCGCCACCGGAGGCCGCCTGGTAGGTCATGCAGGTCATCCACTCTACGAGGTCCTGCCTAAATAGACCGCCCAGTCCCATCAGCATGCAGCTGACGGTACAGTTGCCGCCGATAAAGTCACGCACGCCCCTGGCCAGACCGGCCTTGATGACATCCAGGTTGACCGGGTCCAGGATGATGATGGCGTCGGGTTCCATGCGCAGGGTCGACGCGGCATCGATCCAGTAGCCCGCCCAGCCACTGGCGCGCAATCTGCCGTGTACCGCCTTGGTGTAGTCGCCGCCCTGGCAGGTCAGCACAATGTCGTGCCGCGCCAGCGCATCGACGTCGTGGGCGTCGCCAAGCTTGCCGCTACCGGCCCAGTCGGGTGCGCGTCCGCCGAGATTGGAAGTAGTGAAGAAATTGGCCTCGATATGCTCAAAGTCCGATTCGGCGCGCATGCGCTCCATCAGGACCGAACCGACCATGCCGCGCCAGCCAACCAGTGCAACTTTTTTCATTCCCGTCACATTTCCGTTCAGTTTGACTAGAGCGCGGCCACGACCGCATCACCCATCGCGCGACAGCCGATGCGCTGGTATCCGGGCGCATGAATGTCAGCCGTGCGCAATCCGCTCGCGAGGACCTTCTGCACTGCCGCCTCGATCTTCAAGGCGACCGCCTCCTGGTCCAGGCTATAGCGCAGTAGCATCGCGAGCGACAGGATAGTGGCCAGCGGATTGGCCAGGTCCTTACCCGCGATATCGGGCGCCGAACCGTGAGAGGGCTCATAGAGCCCCTTCCCGTGACTGTCGAGCGAGGCCGAAGGCAGCATGCCGATCGATCCGGTAAGCATCGCAGCTTCGTCCGAAAGAATATCCCCAAACAGGTTACCCGTGACGATGACGTCGAAGGACTTGGGCGCGCGCACGAGCTGCATGGCGGCATTGTCGACATACATATGGTCAAGCGCCACCCTGGGATAGTGGCTCGCCATGCGAGTGACAGTTTCCCGCCAGAGCTGGGAAGTCTCCAGGACGTTGGCCTTGTCCACGCTCGTCACCCGACCGGCGCGCTTTTCTGCTGCCCGAAATGCCACATGGGCGATGCGCTCGATCTCCGGTTCGCTGTAGCGCATCGTGTCAAAGCCCTCCAGCGCACCGGCAAATGCGCCATCGGGGGCGTGGCGACGTCCGCGCGGTGCTCCGAAATAGATATCGCCGGTGAGTTCGCGAACAATCAGGAGATCGAGACCGGCGACGATTTCAGGCTTGAGCGACGAGGCGCTCGCGAGTTCAGGATACAGGTGCACCGGTCGCAGATTGGCGAACAATCCCAGTTCGCGACGCAGACCGAGAATCGCCTGCTCGGGCCGCAAGGCACGGGCGAGGCTGTCGTAGCGCGGATCGCCGACCGCTCCGAAGAGCACCGCATCGGCTGCCCGCGCAAGTGCAAGCGTTGGCTCGGGCAGCGGCACGCCACTCGCCTCGTAGGCCGCCCCACCTACCGGCGCTGTCTCGGTTTCCACGCCAAGCGCAAGCGCCTTGAGTACCTTGCAGGCCTCATCGATTACTTCAGGACCGATACCGTCGCCGGGCAGAATTGCTATTTTCACGTTGGACAGGCCTCGCTATTGGGAGTGGCGCAAGGGCCACCGAAGATTACTTGATGGTCGTCGCGAGCCACGGCTTGCCGGCCAATCGGGCCTTCTCGTAGGCGCGAATCTTGTCGGCGTGTTTGAGGGTCAAGCCAATATCGTCGAGGCCGTTGATGAGGCAGTGCTTGCGAAAGGCCTCTACCGTAAACGGCAGCACGCGCCCGGCGGGGGTCGTGATGCGTTCGGCGGCGAGGTCGATTTCCAGGCGATAGCCCGCTTTGGCCTGCACTTCACTGAACAGCTCAGCCACCCTGTCCTCGGCGAGGACGATTGGCAGCACTCCATTTTTGAAGCAGTTATTGAAGAATATGTCGGCAAAAGAGGGCGCGATCACCGCGCGGATGCCGAACTGGTCCAGCGCCCACGGTGCATGCTCGCGCGAGGACCCGCAGCCAAAGTTCTTGCGCGCCAGCAGGATCGAGGCACCTTGATAGCGCGGCTGGTTGAGTACGAAATCGGGATTGACGGGCCGTTTGCTGCAATCCATTCCGGGCTCGCCATGATCCAGATAGCGCCACTCGTCAAACAGGTTCTCGCCAAATCCGGTGCGTTTGATCGACTTCAGGAATTGCTTGGGGATGATGGCATCGGTGTCAACGTTCTCGCGGTCGAGCGGTACGACCACACCGCTATGAATAGAAAATGCCTGCATGAGAATTCCCGGGGAAGATCGAGTGGCGCCTAAACCAGTTCGCGCACATCGACAAAATGTCCAAGCACTCCGGCCGCGGCCGCCATGGCCGGGCTGACCAGATGAGTTCGGCCGCCCTGACCCTGGCGTCCTTCGAAATTGCGATTGGAGGTCGAAGCGCAGCGCTCGCCAGGCTCGAGGCGATCCGCGTTCATTGCCAGGCACATCGAGCAACCCGGCGCGCGCCACTCGAATCCGGCGGCAAGGAACACCTTATCAAGGCCTTCGGCTTCGGCCTGGGCCTTCACGAGTCCGGAGCCGGGCACGACCATGGCGAGCTTGACGTTCGCGGCGCGCCGTTTGCCCAGGCGCGTCAACACATGGGCCGCATCGCGCAGATCCTCGATGCGACCGTTGGTACAGGAGCCTATGAACACCTTGTCGATCTGCACATCGGTGATCGCAGTATTGGCCGTTAGGCCCATGTATTTCAGCGCGCGCTCGATCCCACCGCGCCGCGCCGCATCGGTTTCGCTGCTCGGATCAGGTACGCGACCGCCGACGGTGGTGACCATCTCGGGGGAAGTGCCCCAGGTAACCTGTGGGGCGATTCCGGAGGCATCAATCTCGACGACCACGTCAAAATGCGCGTCCGGATCGGAGTGCAAGGTCTGCCAGTAGCTTAGCGCCTCGTCCCACTGCGCGCCGGTCGGACTGAAGGGGCGGCCCCTGACGTAGTCGATCGTCACTTCGTCGCACGCAACCATGCCCGCGCGCGCTCCTGCCTCGATAGCCATATTGCAAATCGTCATGCGCCCTTCCATCGACAGCGCACGGACTGCGCTACCGGCAAATTCGATGGCGCAACCGGTTCCCGCGGCAGTGCCGATGCGCCCGATCACCGCCAGCACCAGATCCTTGGCGCTGCAGCCGGCCGGTAACACGCCTTCAACGCGCACGAGCATATTGCGCGCCTTTTTGGTCAAAAGGGTCTGGGTCGCGAGCACGTGCTCCACTTCCGAGGTACCGATGCCAAAGGCCAGACAGGCAAAGGCGCCATGGGTACTGGTATGTGAATCACCGCACACGACCGTCATTCCCGGCAGAGTGGCGCCCTGTTCGGGACCGATGATGTGCACGATCCCCTGACGCGCATCGCGCATGTCGAAATAGGTGAGGCCGTACAGGCGTGCATTGGCATCCAGCGTCTCGACCTGCAGGCGCGAAATCGGTTCGGCAATGCCGGCATCGCGATGCGTGGTCGGAACATTGTGGTCGGCGACAGCGAGGTTGGCGCTCACACGCCAGACCCCGCGTTGCGCGAGCCTCAAGCCTTCAAAGGCTTGCGGACTGGTGACTTCATGGACCAGATGGCGGTCGATGTAGAGGACCGAGGTGCCATCCGCTTCCGCATGCACCACGTGTTCGCTCCAGAGCTTGTCATAGAGGGTCTGCGCCATCGAAATACCGCCTTTTACAGCTGGATGTAGGAAGAAAAACGACCTCAGATTATGCCATAGGCGCTGCGCGAGCCGCCGTCTGTCGGGCCGCCCGCGCCGCCCGAAGGGCGGTGATTGCCCCGCAGGCTGCGGCTATGGCATCGTGGCAGGATTGCCAAACGAATTCGACCCCGACCTGCGGGACAGCGGGAATGGGCGCGCCGGGACGCAAGTGACCGGGGGGCACAGAAATTTAGGAGCTATGGTGAACAAACTGCTGTTGCTGGTCGGGCTGGTAGGTGTACTGGCCCAGGGTGCCGTCGCCGCAGAGGTAAGCGGTATCAAGCTGGACGATGAAATCAACTTCGATGGGCGCAAACTGCTGTTGAACGGCGCCGGCGTGCGCACCAAGTACGGTTTTTCGGTCTACGTATGCGGTCTCTACCTAACGCAACGGCACGACCAGACCAAGGACGTCTTGGATACCAAGGGTCCCAAACGCGTCGTGGTGACCATGCTGCGCGAAATCACGAGCGATGATCTGGGCGAAGCCCTTTTGTCCGGGATTCGCAAGAATTCGACCCAGGATGAAACCCGTCGTATCGGCCTGCAGCTGGTGCAGCTGGGTCAATTGTTCGCGACCATCCCGCGCCTGAAAAAGGGCGACACCTTCTCGCTTGATTTCGCGCCCGAGATCGGCACGACCATCATGGTCAACGGCAAGCCGACCGGGGATCCCCTGCCCGACGAAGCCTTCTTCGATGCAATCCTGCGCATCTGGATCGGTGAAAATCCGGCCGACAGTCACCTCAAGCCCTTGATGCTCGGCCAAAAGGGCGACGCGCCAACGAGTAGTGGCGGCGGCAGCGCCTGGCAACACTAGCAGGTACGGCGCTCCTGGAGAGTGCCTCAGGTGCGCCTGGCGATCGACGGAGTCGTGACGACCACATCGGCACACTGGGCGCGCTGACGCAGCGCGTGATCGGCGATGACCAGTGCGAGCATGGCCTCGACAATCGGGGTCGCACGAATCGCAACACAGGGATCGTGTCGCCCTTCGGTTGCCACCATCGTGGGGCGCCCTTCCAGGTCGATCGAGCGGCGCGCGATGCGTATCGATGAAGTCGGCTTGATCGCCAGGTTCACCGTGATCGGCTGCCCGGTAGAAATTCCACCCAGCACGCCTCCGGCATTGTTGGACAGAAAACCCTCGGGACTCATCTCGTCCCCGTGCTCACTGCCGCGCTGGCGCGCGGCAGCAAATCCGGCGCCGATCTCCACACCTTTGACCGCATTGATTCCCATCATCGCGTAGGCGATCTCGGCGTCGAGCTTGTCGAACAGAGGCTCGCCGAGGCCCACCGGCACATTGAGCGCCTCGGCCGCGATGCAGCCGCCTACCGAATCACCACTGCGCCGCAACTCGTCCATATAGGTCTCGAGCGCCGCAACCTGGTTCATGTCGCCGGCGAAAAAGGGATTCTCGGCGACGTCGGCCCAGTCGCGCAGACCCAGATTCACTTCCCCGAGTTGCGTCATGCGCGCGCGAATGATCACGCCGTATTGCTCGCCGAGCCACTTGCGCGCAATCGCACCCGCGGCCACCATCGGCGCTGTCAGGCGTGCCGATGCGCGCCCGCCCCCGCGATAATCGCGCACGCCATACTTGTGCAGGTAGCTGTAGTCGGCATGGCCCGGGCGAAAGGTGCGCGCGATCTCGCCATAGTCGCGGCTCTTCTGATCCTCGTTGTGGATCAATAGCGCGATCGGCGTGCCTGTGGTGCGACCCTCAAATACGCCCGAGAGGATCGCCACCCGATCGAGTTCGCGCCGCTGCGTGACGTGGCGTGAAGTTCCCGGGCGACGCCGGTCGAGCTCGATTTGCAGGTCGGCCTCACTGAGCGCGAGGCCGGGCGGGCAGCCATCGACCACACATCCGATCGCAGGTCCGTGGGATTCGCCGAAATTGGTGACTGCAAAAAGCTTGCCGAACGTCGATCCCGCCATACTTGCCTCGCCGATGAGGGCTTGATTATCTACCAATTACACCAGAAGGACTCAGCGCCACTGGCCGCGCAGAGCGAGCACGCGACTGCGCAGGTCATCAGGGACGACCTTGTCGGCAGGCACCCCTTCACCAACGACAAATTCCAGGCGGCTCGATATGCCTCGGCGCAAAGGACGCGGCACCGACGCGAACGCCGAGCCGCTTGCGCGGGAGAAAAAACTACCCCACAGGCCGCGTAGCGCAACCGGGAAGACCGTGACCGGGGTACGCGCGACGATGCGCGCGATACCCGAACGGAACTCGTCGACTTCCCCGGTCTTGGTAATCCGCCCCTCGGGGAAAATACAAACCAGGTCGCCATCGCGCAAGGCCGCATCGATTGCGTTGTACGCTGCCTCGAGCAGCACGGGATCTTCCTTGGCCGAGGCGATCGGGATGGCACGCGCACTGCGAAACAGGAAGGACATGACCGGTACCTTGAAAATGGCGTGATCCATCACGAAACGTATCGGTCGTGGCGACTCGGACATGATCACCAGCGCATCGGCGAAGCTGACGTGATTGCAGACCAGCACTGCGGCGCCTTCGAGAGGAATGCGATGGGTATCGATATTGCGCACCCGGTAGACACTGTGCACGAGCAGCCACGCCAGAAAGCGCACAAGGAACTCAGGTACGAGTCCGTAGATGTAGATCGCGACGAGCGCATTGAGAATCCCGGTCACGAGAAACAGTTCTGGAATCGAGAACTTGAACGAGAGCAGGATGATCCCCATGATCGAGGATGCGATCATGAACAGAGCGTTGAGGATGTTGTTGGCCGCGATGATGCGCGCCCGATGGGTCGGCTCGCAGCGGCTCTGGATCAGCGCGTACAAGGGCACACTGTAGAAACCCGCAAACAGGGCCAGCAGGAACAGGTCTACCAGTACCCGCAGGTTCGACCAGTCACCGAGAAATTCATGGATGCCAACCAGGT
>CAJCHO010000093.1 GCA_903970145.1 Mycobacteriaceae bacterium
CCGTGATAGACCGCGTACATGCTCGCCATCACGGCCAAGAGCACCTGGGCAGTACAGATATTGGACGTCGCTTTTTCGCGACGGATGTGCTGCTCCCGCGTCTGCAGGGCGAGCCGATAGGCGGCTTGCCCCTGCGCATCGATCGATACCCCGACCAGGCGACCCGGCAGGCTGCGCTTGAAGGCGTCGCGCGTTGCCATGAAGGCGGCATGCGGGCCGCCAAAACCCAAGGGTACCCCAAAGCGCTGGCTATTGCCAACTACCACGTCCGCGCCCCACTCGCCCGGGGGCGTCAGGAGCGTGAGTGCCAACAGGTCCGTTCCTGCCACGACGAGCGTATCTCGTGCATGGAGTTCGTCGGCAAGCAGGCGATAGTCGCGAATGCCGCCGTCAACCGCCGGATACTGCAGCATGGCCGCGAAACAGGGCTGGCTAAGCGCGCCGTCTGCCGCTCCGACGATGACTTCAATGCCCAGAGGTGCGGCGCGGGTGCGGATGACTTCGATGGTCTGCGGCAGCACGTCATCGGCAACGAAAAAGCTGCGACTCTGGCTCCTGCCGACACGCTCGCACAGCGTCATCGCCTCGGCCGCGGCACTCGCTTCGTCGAGCATCGACGCGTTGGCGATGTCCATCCCGGTCAGATCGGTGACCATCGTCTGGAAGTTCAGGATTGCCTCGAGCCGTCCCTGGGAAATCTCCGGCTGGTAAGGCGTGTAGGCGGTATACCAGGCGGGATTTTCGAACACATTGCGCAGAATCACGCCCGGGGTGTGTGTTCCGAAGTAGCCCTGGCCGATGAAGGACTTGAACACCTGGTTGCGCTTCGAAATGGCGCGCAGCTCGTCGAGCACTTCTGCTTCGGGGCGTGCTGCCGGCAGATTCAGGGGCGCTGTGCGCCTGATCGCCGGCGGCACCACGGCATCCATCAGCGCACGCCGGGATTCGAAGCCGAGCACTTCGAGCATGCCGTGTTGTTCGGCGGCATTCGGTCCGACATGGCGCGAGACAAAATTGTCGCGCGCCTCCAGCTGAGTAAGAGGGGTATCGCCTGCCTGACGGACGAGGCTCGGATCGGTCACCGAATTCATCGTGCTATTCCCCAGTCAAGGCGCTGTAGGCCGCCTGATCGAGCAGACCGTCCAGATCGGCTGCATTGGCTGGCTTGATGCGCATGAACCAGCCCGCCCCAAGCGGGTCGCTGTTGCCAAGCGCGGGCTCATCGACCAGCGCCTGATTGACCGCGGTGACTGTGCCGGCAACCGGCATCTTGACGTCGGCTGCGGCCTTGACGGATTCCACGACGCAGACAGCGTCACCTCGCGCAAAGCTCTTGCCGACGGCTGGCAACTCCACGAAGACGATGTCACCCAGAGCATCCTGGGCATGGTTGGTGATGCCGATGGTGGCGCTGCCATCGGCCTCGAGGCGGATCCATTCATGGTCTTCGGTGAAGCGCATGGTGTTCATCAAAGAGTTCCTTTCAGGAATGTGGACCGGGACGCAGGTCCTGGCCGCGAAAATAACGTTGTGGGAAAAACGGAGTCTTCTGAACCGTCATTGGCACGAGCCGCTCGCGCACCCGGGCCCGCAACTGGGTGCCAAGGCTCGCCTCGTTGATGGTGACGTAGGCGATCGCGACCACACCGTTGCAGCTCGGGCCAAATCCGCCGCTGGTGACCGAGCCGATCTCCTGGCCGGCCAGGTTCTCGAGCACGGTTTGTGCGCGAACCGGAGTGCGCTCGTCACCAACCAGGCCCACGCGCTTACGCATGACGCCCGATTCCATCTGGCCAAGAATGCGTTGCGCGCCGGGGAAGCCGCCGGCGCGAGCGCCACCGCTGCGCCGTGCCTTGGAGATGGCCCAGCTAAGACTTGCCTCGACGGGGGTGGTCTCGGGACCGATGTCATTGCCATACAGGCAAAGCCCCGCTTCAAGGCGCAGCGAGTCGCGCGCGCCGAGTCCCACCGGCGCAGTCTCGGGGTGAGCGAGGAGGGCGCGTGCGACTCGCTCGGCGTGGCGATTCTCGACAGATAGCTCAAAGCCATCCTCGCCCGTATAACCCGAACGGGTCACAAAGCACTCGATCCCGGCGACACGCAGCGTGCGTGCGCTCATGAAATACCAATCCGAGAAACTCGCATCCGGCGCTTCCCGGGCCAGTACCGTGGCCGCGGCCGGCCCCTGCAGGGCAAGGAGCGCGTGTTCGCTAAGCTCGGTGACGCTGCCGGCGCCGCCAATTCCGCCGCGCAGGTGAACCGTATCGGCCTGTTTGCAGGCGGCGTTGACGACCACGTAGAGATCGCTGCCGGTGTTGGTCACCATCAGATCGTCAAGAATGCCGCCCTGCTCGTTGGTCAATAGGGCATAACGCTGCTGGCCGGCCGCGAGATCGACGATATCAACCGGGACCAACGACTCCAGGGCCGCCGCAGCCGCGCGACCGGCTATGCGCAACTGGCCCATGTGCGAGACATCAAAGAGCCCGGCAGCCGATCGGGTGTGCAGATGTTCGCGCAAGACGCCAGACGGATACTGCACGGGCATCGAGTAACCGGCGAAGGGCACCATGCGCGCGCCCAGCTCGACATGCAGATCGTGCAGTGCGGTGTGCTGCAAATCGGACATATTGCCTCTGGTAAAGGAACAAAAAAGGGACGCCAAGCCCTGTGTGCTTGCGTCCCTCTGTCCGTTTACCTGAGAGATTGCGGGAATCCAGCCTGTCAGTACCCGCGTGCCCCTTCGGTGGACGATGCAGGTGGATTGCGCCTGTCGTCACTCTCCAGATTGTTGCTGCCGTGCGGACAGTTCCTGTGCCTGAGCGATTATGGGATATGCGCCTTCGGCGGTGCCCTGAGGCACGCTCTCCTGTCCGACGCTCAATTGTACCTGCAAGGCGCCGCCGGCGCCAAGCGGCAGCCTAGGGTTTCTCGAAGGATCGGGGCAGGTAACGGGAGCCCATCGGATCGTCCTCGACGACCGTGATGTCGCCCCCGGAACTGAGGATGATCGAGGTGGCACGACTCTCTTCGATCGCCGCGGTCTCCTTAGCCTTGGCCCGAGCCGACAGCGTCGAGTAGGTGGTCCCGCTGGGTGCGATCGCTGTTGCTTCAAGCGAGCCGTCGATGGGCATGAGCTCGAGATCACCTGGATCGCTGGCCGACAGTCCGACCGTGGCCGGGGCGGCGGATGCGATCAGTTTGAGGTTCATCGCGGTAAAGCGCTTGACCAGCGTGTCGACGACCAGTTTCTGGAAGTGCTCGCGCGTCTCCTCGCTGGCCAGCGCGTAGGCGGCAGCGCTGACTTCGAGAAACACAACGTCGGTGAGCGCGACGACCGTGGTTGTGCGCAGGCCCTTGCCGGGATTGAAGAAGGCAAGCTCACCGATGACTTCTCCTGGTCCGAGCACCGACAGCTGGCGGCCTTGCATCTGTACCTCGACCTTGCCCTCGAGCAGCACGCCGAAGGTTGCTCCTTGTTCGCCTTCCGTGATGAACTGGCGCAGCTCGTTATATTCGCGCCAGAAGGAGATGCGCAGCACTTCCCAGATCTCGTCGTTCTCGAATTCCAGAAAAGCCGGGCAGATGCGCGCCATCTTGAAGCGTTGCGAGAGCTTGACCGAGTCGGCATCGTCCAGAATCTGGAATTTGGCCCCCGAAAGATCCTGCGCAAGTTCGATCCCGGTGCGATAGCGCGAGAACAGATCCTTCTCGAGCGAGCGTTTGACGATCGGATCAAGCTCCTCGGGTACCGACGGATTGAGCGTTGAGACCGGCTCGGGATCCATGTTGATGATCTTGTACATCAGGGCGCCGCGATTCTTGGCGCGAAAGGGCAGCCGCCCGGTCAACATCTCGAACATCACCGCGCCGAGCGAATAGATATCGCTCTGGGTGTTCAGGGGATAGTCCTTGATCTGCTCGGGTGACATGTAGGCCGGTGAGCCGACACCCATGATGAAGGTCGAGTCACCTCCGCTCTTGCGCAGGTTCAGCGCAAGCCCGAAGTCCATGATCTTGACTTCGTCATCATTGGACAAGAGGATGTTGTCCGGCTTGATGTCACGGTGCACGATGCCGCGCCGACCTGCGTAGTCCAGTGCCATGGCGCACTTGAACATGATTTCAACAACGCGATGGGGCGGCAGGAGCTTGTCGAACGAGCAATACTCACGCAGCGGTTGGCCTTGCACGAATTCCATGGCCAGGTAGGCGTAGTCATCGACGATCTGCGCGTCGTGGATCCTGACGATGTTGGGATGCTCGACGTGGGTCGCGAGCGCGGCCTCGGTCATGAACAGTTTCTTTAGGCGCCGCGCCATCTTGGCTTTGCGCGGGTCCAGACGGATGACCTTGAGTGCGACGATTTCCTGGGTGTCGCGATGGCGCGCCTTGTAGACCACCGAGGTGGCGCCTTCGCCTACCTCCTCGAGGACCTCGTAGCGCCCGTATTCGGTGCGTTCGGACGAGACGACGCTGTCACCCACGGCTGCCCCCATGGCCTGCCTGATCTAGCAGCGACAGGCATGAGCAGCCGCAAGCCGCTCGGGCCGCGCTGCGCGCGCAGTAATGGATCGGGGCCATCGGTAGGTTGCTCATGCCAACTACTCTTTGTGGGGCATTAAGGCTAGCGCATTTCGGCTCGGGAGCACAGAAATGGGCGGAATTCGCGTCTCAATTGTACCAAAGCACCCTGTAGTCGAATTCCCGACACCGCCCCGTGGCGACGCCGTGGGGCTCACTGTAGGCCGGCCGTCACAAGGGTGCAGTGAACTATCGCACATTGGATCCTGGCGTCGGGCGCGACGGCGCTGGTCGCAGCTGCGCTGCTGGGGTAAACTTTGCGCCGGTTTGGGGTGACGAGCGTAGCCTGGTGGCGCAGATTCTGCCGCGCCCGGTAAACCACACAGGGCGCTCGACCGTTTTTGGCTCGGCCCGGGTGCTTGCCTGTGAATATCCCGATACTCGTTGCAGTCAGCGCCGACCAGGGCGCACACCTTTGCAGGTAGGATCCTTGAGCACCATCGCGCAGCCACCTGTGGGCCGCTCCACCGAAAAATCCCCCTTCTCCTGGTCGGCGCTGGCCGTGGCTGCGCTGGTCGCATTGCTGATCGCAGTCGGCAACACGCTGTTCTGGTTCTACAGCAACCGGCCGGTCGTGATGGGCGGCTTTGACGGCCAGGTCAACGGTTTTGCTTTCAATGGCTATCAGCGCGACGAGGACCCGGTCCAGGAATCCTATCCTTCGGAGCACGAGCTGGCTTCGGACCTGCAGCTCTTGTCCCATTACACCAACCGCATCCGTCTATATAGCTCTACCGAGATGGATGCCGTGCCGGCCCTGGCCCGCGAGTTGGGCATGCGGGTCACGGCAGGGGCGTGGCTGAATCGCCAGAAAGACCATAACGCTCTTGAGATCAAGGCGCTGCTCGAGTCGCTGCACGAGAACACCGATATCGAGCGCGCGATCGTGGGCAACGAATCGGTGCTGCGTGGCGATTTGACGGTGCCCGAGCTGATTCGCTATCTCGATATTGTGCGGCGCCGCACCAAGGTGCCGATCTCGACTGCCGAACCGTGGCACATCTGGCTAAAACATCCGGAACTCGCCGATCACGTCGACTTCATTACCGTGCACCTTTTGCCCTACTGGGAGGGTGTGCCGCGCCAGGCCGCCGTCGATCATGTGCTGCGCCGCTACGAGCAGTTACGGCGCGCCTTCCCGCGCAAAAAGATAGTCATCGGTGAAGTCGGCTGGCCTTCCAATGGCGATCGCCACAAGTCCGACACGCCGCTGCCCGATTACTCGACCGCATCGGTGACCGATGAGGCCGAGTTCATTCGCCAGTTTCTCGTGGTAGCGCGCGAAAAAAAGCTCGACTACTACCTGATGGAGGCCTTTGATCAACCCTGGAAGCGCGAAGGTGAGGGTCGCGTCGGTCCCTATTGGGGCATGTTCGACGCCGAGCGCCAGCCCAAATTCTCGCTGCAGGGGGACATAGTCTCGGATCCAACCTGGCCGAAAAAGGCGATCGTTGCCTCGTTTTTCGCGTTCTTGCCGATCCTCTGGTTTGCCTACGCCTTCCGACGCTTCGGGATTGCCGGCATCACGTTTTTCGGGGTGCTGATCCAGGCCTCGTCTACGCTCGTGGTGTGGTTATTGACCCTGCCATTCGAGTTCTACCTCAATGACCTCGACTGGACCATGCTGATCATCCTCCTGCCGGCGCTGGCGGCGATGCTGATGATTCTTTTGGCCAACGGGTTCGAATTCACCGAGGCAGTCTGGTGCAAGCGTTGGTTGCGCCCCTTCACACCGCTGCCGCTCGCTCCGGATGATCCCGAGCCGTTTGTCTCCATCCATCTGCCGTGCCATAACGAGCCGCCCGAGATGGTCATCCAGACCCTAGCCAGTCTCGCGCGCCTCGATTACCGCAATTTCGAGGTGCTGGTTATCGACAACAACACCAAACTTGAAGACACCTGGAAGCCGATTGAGCGCTATGTCGAGAACATGGAGACCGGGGAAGGCAGTCCGCGCGTGCGCTTTTTCCACCTCGACAACTGGCCTGGGTTCAAGGCCGGTGCGCTCAATTTCGCTCTGGAACAGACCGACCCGCGCGCTGAAGTGATCGGTGTGGTGGACGCGGACTACGTCGTGCGCCAGGACTGGCTGCGGGCCCAGGTCAAGCATTTCGAGCAGGCCCAGGTCGCGGTGGTGCAGGCGCCCCAGGCGCACCGCGACTGGCAGCACAATCCCTTCCAGCGCATGTGCAGCTGGGAGTACGACGGATTCTTTCGCATCGGCATGCATCACCGAAACGAGCGCGACGCGATCATTCAGCATGGCACGATGACGCTGGTGCGCAAGACCGCACTGGCATCCACCGGTGGCTGGTCCGAGTGGTGCATCTGCGAGGATGCCGAACTCGGCCTGCGGCTGATGAATGCCGGCTGGGAGACGCGCTACATCGACGAAATCTTCGGGCGCGGACTCACGCCATCCAATTTTGCCGGCTACAAGTCGCAGCGTTTCCGCTGGGCATTTGGCGCGATGCAGATATTGAAGCGGCGCTGGAGCTGGCTCTGGGGTAATGCGGGCGGGCAGGTCGGGCTTACCGGCGGTCAGCGCTTTCACTTCCTGACGGGCTGGTTCTCCTGGTTCGCCGATGCCCTGCATCTGCTATTTACCCTGGGCGCGGTCGGATGGACGGTTGGCATGATCGCCAATCCGGAGAATTTTTCCCTGCCGCTGGATCTGTTCATCGTGCCCGTGATCGGATTTTTCTGCCTGAAGGCCTTCTTCGGGCCGATGCTCTATCGCGTGCGTGTCCCGTGCGGCTGGCTCGACGTGATCGGCGCCTCGGTGGCGAGCATGGCGCTCTCGCATGCCATCGCGCGCGGCATCATCGCCGGGCTCGCACAGAAAAAGGGCACCTTCGTCGTGACGCCCAAGAGCTGGCAGCTAAGCGGCAAGTCGCGCTGGCTACCCGCGGTGCGTGAGGAGGTCATGCTGCTCGCCGGGATCTGTACCGGGATCGCCGGAACCCTGTACTCGATGCCGATGCAGTACGAGACACTCTTGTGGGTCGCAATCCTTGCGACCCAGTCGATTCCCTACCTGTCGGCCTTTACTTGCGCACTGATCTCGGCACGTGGCGGCCGCTTTGCGCCGCCGCAACGCGCCAGCGCTGACGGCGAGCAGGCGCCGGCCCTGGTGCTCGCCGGTGGTGCGCCCAAGGAAGCGGGTACTCACATTCCATTAGAGGAGCAGCGGCCGGCGCATGCCTAGCCGCAGGCGCCTAGCGCGTTGGCGGCAAGCCCTTGATCGACTGCCCGGCCTTGATGCCGTGCTTGGCGAACCAGCCCAGGTTCATTTCCAGTGCATAGCTCGCCGGACCCTTGGAGCAATGCGAATCGAGCGTCTGGGGCTGCATGTCCTCGATATTCAGGATGCTTCCGGTTTCGTCCATGAAGGCGACAGATAGCGGCAAATAGGTGTTCTTCATCCACATGCACTGGCGGGACTTCTGATCAAATAGAAAGACCATTCCGGCGTTCGATGCGAGCTCGCGCCGGAACATCAGTCCCTGTTCGCGCTGCGGGTCATTGGTAGCGACCTCTGCCTTGATGAGATTGATGCCAATGCTAAGGTTGGTCGTTGGAAAATCGACCAGCGCGTCCTGCGCCTGCGTGGATCCGCACACGGCCGCAAGCGCCATGAGCCCGGCTAGGGTGATTCGTTTCAGGAGTGCGCGCATCGAGCGGTTCCGCGAGTGAATGTTGGGACGGATCTTATAAGAAAACAAAAGGGCGGGGGCTGTGAGGCCCCCGCCCTTTGCGCCAGAGCGGCAGACTTACTTGGCGGCCGGTGCGTCGGCGGCAGGCTTGCTCGGGGCGCTCTTCTTGGCCTTCTTCGCCTTCTTGGCGGCCTTGGCAGGCTTGGCGTCGGCAGCCGATGCAGCCGGCGCAGCAGCCGAAGCTGGAGCCGCAGGCGCTGCAGCGGCAGGGGTCTGCGCGAAAGCGGCGGCAGCGAACAGCGAAGCGATCAGGGTGGCGAGAACTTTACTCATGTTATTTCCTTCAACCGGTAGTTGGCTAGGTTAGATAGACGACTCGAATTGCTGCGATGGACCGCTTGGGGCATCGAATCTCATCAATTAACGCAGGCCGGTGGATCCGGTTGACACTCGCACTCAATGAGGCTTGGCGTGATGATGGTGATGGTGGTGCGGATGGGGACGCGCATGCGCATGGTGGTGGCGATGACGCTTGTGACCATCGCCAGGAGCGCGCGCGAGCGCAGTTCCGCAGACTGCGAGGGCGATGATGGCAAGGACGATGCGAGCGGTGAAGTTCGGGGAACTCATACTGTTTGTGCTTTCATGATTGGACGGTTCAAGCTGCGCATTATTCACGCTCTGTGCGCGACGATCAAGCGCGCCTGCGGCGGCTCGGTGCAGTGCCGAGCGCGCCTGGCTCGATGAAGCGCCAGGCGCCGGGTGCGAGTTCAAGCTCAAAGAGCTCGATGGGACCGATGGCCACTCGAATCAGGCGCAGGGTCGGCAAACCTACTGCAGCCGTCATGTGACGCACCTGGCGATTCTGGCCCTCGTCAAGGGTGATCTCAAGCCAGTCGGTTGAGATCTCCCGGCGCACCCGAATCGGTGGCTCGCGCGGCCATAGATCCTCGGGCGGCGCGATGGCATGGGCGGCGAGGGCCTCTCCGTGGGTGCGCGCCCAGCTGACTCCGGCAACGAGCTTTGCACACGCCCCCGCGCTGACCTGCCCCTCGACCTGGCACCAGTAACGTTTGGCAAAGTTGCCCGTGGGCGCAGCAATCCTTTGCTGCAGGCGACCATCGTCGGTCAACAGCAGAAGGCCTTCACTGTCCGAATCGAGCCGGCCGGCCGCGTACACGCGCGGCACGTCGATGAACTGCGCGAGCGTTATGTGCTTCTCAAGCGCACTGAACTGGCACACCACACCGGCGGGCTTGTTGAACGCGATCAGCACCCGCTTGTTCCTCGTGGGTCGGGAAAAACAGGGCGCGCGCTGAATGCGGCGCGGACATTTTCGGCCGGGTCAGCAAACGGGCCGCGTGGTTTGTTACACTCGCACCGCATACGCGCCAGCCAGCCCCGTGCCGGGTCACGATCGGGCTCTTGCGGCAGGCGCATACTTGCGGCTAGCGCGGCAGATAGACCGCCCTTATCGGAGAAAACCATGTTCGAGCACATCAAGATCCCCGCCACAGGCGAAAAAATCACGGTCAACAAGGATTTTTCCCTGAATGTCCCCGATCAGCCGATTATTCCCTATATAGAGGGTGACGGCACGGGTCTGGACATCACGCCGGTCATGATCAAGGTGGTCGATGCCGCAGTTGCCAAGGCCTACCAGGGCAAGCGCAAGATTTCGTGGATGGAGATCTACGCGGGCGAGAAGTCGACCCGGGTTTACGGGCCGGACGTATGGCTGCCCGAGGAAACGCTGCGCGTGCTGCGCGATTACGTCGTGTCGATCAAGGGACCGCTGACGACGCCGGTCGGTGGCGGCATCCGCTCGCTCAACGTCGCCTTGCGACAGGAACTCGATCTGTACGTCTGCCTGCGGCCGGTACGCTACTTCAAGGGTGTCCCGAGCCCGGTGAAGGCGCCCGAAAAGGTCGACATGGTGATCTTTCGCGAGAATTCCGAGGACATCTATGCCGGCATCGAGTATCAGGCCGAGAGCGAGAACGCGAAGAAGCTCATCAATTTCCTGATCAAGGAGATGGCGGTCAAGAAGATCCGCTTTCCGGAGACATCAGGCATCGGCATCAAGCCGGTCTCGCGTGAAGGTACCGAGCGTCTGGTGCGCAAGGCGATCCAGTACGCCATCGACAACGAGCGCAACTCGGTGACGATCGTGCACAAGGGCAACATCATGAAGTTCACCGAAGGTGGCTTTCGCGACTGGGCGTATGCGCTGGCTCAGCGCGAATTCGGTGCCCAGCTCATCGACGGTGGCCCGTGGTGCAAGATGGTCAACCCGAAGAACGGCAAGGAGATCATCGTCAAGGACTCGATCGCTGATGCATTCCTGCAACAGATCATTCTGCGGCCGGCCGAGTATGACGTGATAGCGACGCTCAATCTGAATGGCGACTACATCTCCGATGCACTGGCCGCGCAGGTCGGCGGCATCGGGATTGCTCCTGGCGCCAATCTCTCGGATTCGGTCGCCATGTTCGAGGCGACCCATGGAACCGCGCCCAAATACGCCGGCAAGGACTACGTCAATCCCGGCTCGGAAATCCTGTCGGCCGAGATGATGTTGCGTCACATGGGCTGGGTCGAGGCGGCTGACCTGATCATATCCTCGATGGAGAAGTCAATCCTCTCGAAGAAGGTCACCTATGATTTTGCGCGCCTGATGGAGGGAGCCACCCAGGTTTCGTGCTCTGGCTTTGGCCAGGTAATGATCGATCACCTCTAGAAGCCGCGCGGCGCGGCGCCGCCAGACAACAAAAAACCCGACGAAGTGTCGGGTTTTTTGCTTTCCTACGTCCGCCGGGGGCTAAGCCGCCTGGATATTGGACGCCTGTTTCCCCTTTGGCCCCTGAGTGACCTCGAATTGGACCTTTTGGCCTTCCTTGAGCGTCTTGAACCCGTTCATCTGAATCGCCGAAAAATGGGCGAAAAGATCCTCGCCGCCATCGTCGGGGGTGATGAACCCGTAGCCCTTTGCGTCATTGAACCATTTGACGGTACCAGTTGCCATGAATGCGATCTTCCCAAAAAGGAACCGAAAACGGGCTTGAATCCAAAGGCAAAATGGGCGCTACGCACCCTCCCTCCCCAAATTGAAGCCCTGCCCGTGTTTTGCGTTCGAGTTTGCGAAAAACCGCTGACATCGCAGAAATCGGTGCTGCAAACCGCTTGACGACAAACACGAGGTTTATTCTTCGGGGTAAACCACAGAGTGTCAAGAGCCGGTGTCGCCTATTTGCCGCGCCTTCGCCGGTTTTGGCCACCAACACCCGCGGACGCGTCAGGACTAGTGCAACTGCTCACATGCGGACTGTGGCAAACCTTGAAAATCGGCCCAAGCGGGCCATATGCTGCTACAGGGAAACAGGTATGCTGCCGATTAGAAGGTAGTTGAGCGGTAAGCTTGGGTTCGCATTAAACTTGCTTGAATGGGTCAGCAGAACGTACCGGATAATGATCACGCGACACTGCTGGAGCGACAGGAGCGTAAGACTGAACCTCCACCGCTCTATCAGGTGGTCCTGCTGAATGATGATTACACTCCGATGGAGTTCGTCGTCGGGGTGATACAGCAGTTCTTTGGCAAGGGTCGCGAACAGGCGACCCAGATCATGCTAAAGGTGCATCGCGAGGGTAAGGGAGTCTGCGGAGTTTTTCCGCGCGACCTCGCGGCCACGAAGGTTGACCAGGTAACCGAGTATTCACGGCAGCACCAGCACCCGCTGCAGTGCGTGATGGAGGAAGCATGATCGCGCAGGAATTGGAAGTCAGTCTGCACATGGCGTTCGTTGAGGCACGCCAGGCGCGCCACGAGTTCATTACTGTCGAGCACCTGCTCCTGGCGCTGCTCGACAATCCGACCGCGGCGGCGGTGCTGCGCGCGTGCGCGGCCAATATCGAGGACCTGCGTAAGAGTCTGACCAATTTCATCAACGACAATACCCCGGTGGTGTCGGGCAATGAAGAGATCGACACCCAGCCGACGCTCGGGTTCCAGCGCGTCATCCAGCGCGCGATGATGCACGTGCAGTCCACTTCGAACGGCAAGAAGGAAGTGACCGGCGCCAATGTGCTGGTAGCAATCTTCGGTGAGAAGGACTCGCACGCGGTCTACTATCTGCACCAGCAGGGCATCACACGCCTTGATGTGGTCAATTACATCTCGCACGGCATCAGCAAGTCGCCCTCCCAGCAGGGCAGCGGTGCCGAGGCACAGGAGCAGGACGGCGAAGGCGACAAGGACCAGCGCCAGACCGCGCTCGACCAATTTACCCAGAATCTGAATCTCCTGGCTACGCAAGGCAAGATTGATCCGCTCATCGGCCGCGACAGCGAAGTCGAGCGCGTCATCCAGGTGCTATGCCGGCGTCGCAAGAACAATCCGCTGCTCGTCGGGGAAGCAGGCGTTGGCAAGACGGCCATCGCCGAAGGACTCGCGTGGCGCATTACCCAGTCCGACGTGCCCGAGATCCTCGCGGGATCGCAGGTCTATGCCCTCGACATGGGTGCGCTCCTGGCCGGTACCAAGTACCGCGGCGACTTCGAGCAGCGTCTGAAGGCAGTCCTCAAGCAGTTGAAGGAGAGCCCCCAGGCGATCCTGTTCATCGACGAGATCCATACCCTGATCGGTGCCGGTTCGGCATCCGGCGGTACGCTCGACGCCTCGAACCTCCTCAAGCCGGCCCTTTCCTCGGGTGCCTTGAAGTGCCTCGGTGCGACGACCTACAACGAATTTCGCAGCATCTTCGAGAAGGATCACGCGCTGTCCCGGCGTTTCCAGAAGATCGACGTCAATGAGCCGACGGTCGAGCAGACCGTGCAGATCCTGCGCGGCCTGAAGTCGCGCTTCGAAGAACACCACGGCGTAAAGTATTCCGCCACCGCGCTGTCCTCGGCAGCCGAACTTGCTGCTCGCTTTATCAACGATCGGCACTTGCCGGACAAGGCGATCGACGTGATCGACGAGGCGGGCGCCGCACAACGCATCCTGCCACCCTCGAAGCGCAAGAAAACCATCGGCAAGAGCGAGATCGAAGACATCA
>CAJCHO010000094.1 GCA_903970145.1 Mycobacteriaceae bacterium
GGCAATTGCCCGCCTATGACGGGCAGGTCCAGCAGGCCATGAATGCGCTGAGTGTATTGATCGGCGAGGCGCCCGGCGCGGTGGATGAGCAGCTGCGCAAGCTCAAGCCCGTACCGACGATCCCGACGGTCGTGGGTGTGGGGGTGCCCTCGGCCCTGGCGCGGCGACGCCCGGACATCCGCCAGGCCGAGGCAAACTTGCATGCCGCTACCGCAAATGTGGGTGTCGCCGTGGCGAGCTTTTATCCTGATATCTCGCTCACCGGTAATATTGGCATGCGCGCTGTGGATGCTTCCTATCTGACCAACTGGGCGAGCCATTTCTACACCGCAGGCCCCACGGTCTCGCTGCCTATTTTTTCAGGTGGCCGACTTTCCGCGGGTCTGACGCTCGCACGCGCCGAAGAGAAGGAAGCGGCCCTTAACTATCGCGCCACGGTGTTGAACGCCCTGCGCGAAGTCGAAGACGCGCTCGTGACCTACCGGGTAGACCGCGCGTCACGCGACTTGCTTCAGGATACGCTGGATTCGGCGCAGCTGACCTGGGACCTGGCTCGCAACCAGTATGCCTACGGTCTCGCCAGCTTCATCAACGTGTTGAGTGCGCAGACGACGGTACTGGCCGACCGGCAGGCTCTCGTGCAAGCGAATGTACAGCTTGTCAACGACATCGTATCGCTATACCGGGCATTGGGCGGTGGCTGGCAGAAAACGCTGCGGGAACTTCCGAATCAAGATGTATCGACAACTCCGCCGCCGCTGCCCGGCGCATTGGATCAAGTAGTCGACCCGGATTCTTAAAGGTGCACTCATTCCCCGTCAGTTCGTCGTCGCGTACCGTCGGTGTGTGTGCTAGCGCACAGACCGGACACCATCTGATCGGCACGCTCCTAGCTCCTTAGCGCCGCCATGGCACTCCGTGACCCTATCAACCACCAGTCCAAGCGTCACGACGAAAGTCAACGGCGGTGACATGCTCGTCAGTCTCATCGGCGACTGGACCACGCAACAGGACGGCGTTGCGGTCTCGAGCGCAGCGCTATTCGACCGTCAGGACCTCAGGGTGATCGAGTTCGACAGCAGCCGGCTGGGTCGGTGGGATAGCTCGCTGCTGGTCTACCTGTCGGCGGTGCGCCACGGCGCCGTGCCGCGCTCCATTCGTGTCGATGATAACGGCATCCCTATCGCCGCCAGACGTCTGCTGGCACTGGTGCAGGATCAGGCGGCGGTGGCCGCCGCTGCACCCGGACGCCAGATGTTTATCGAACGCGTTGGGATTCTGGCCATTGCGCAATGGTGCGAACTGCTGGCGGTGACCGGGTTGGTCGGAGCACAACTGCTTGAAACCGGCGCCGCACTGCGAGGCCGCGCCAGAATGCGCCGCGTCGATTTCATAGGGTGTATGTACGATGCAGGTATCGCCGCGTTGCCCATGGTCGCACTCGTCAATGTCCTGGTCGGCGCGATCCTGGCGTTCGTCGGCGCCATCGAGCTGCGTCGCTTTGGCGCCGACATCTACATTGCCAATCTCGTCGGGCTTGCACAGGTGCGAGAGATGGCGGCCGTCATGACCGCAATCGTGATGTCCGGGCGAACAGGGGGCGCTTATGCAGCAGAAATCGCCTCGATGCAAGGAAGTAACGAGCTCGATGCGTTGCGGGTACTCGGGATCCCTCTTCAGGACTACCTGGTGCTCCCGCGTGTCATGGCGCTCAGATTGATGACCCCGATCCTGTATCTGTATGGGAGCGCTATCGGCATTTTCGGCGGCTACGCAGTCGCGGTCTCGATGCTGAACATCTCCTCGGAGCTCTTCGTCGAGCAAACGCGCAGCGCGGTGACGATGCACGAGGTCGCATTTGGCCTGACCAAGAGCATGGCATTTGGTGCTCTCATTGCAGTGGCCGGCTGTCGCATCGGCCTTAAAGCCGGACGCAGCGCCTCCGACGTAGGCCACGCCGCAACCAGCGCCGTGGTGGTCAGCATCATCGGTATCATCATGCTGGATGCGGTGTTCGCCGTGTGCGCCAACGCGTTGGATATTTGACCCAATGGACCGCGAACATAAGGAGCCCGTGCTGCAGGTTCAAGGTCTTGCGGTCGGCTACGGCGCGCAGGACATTCAGCATGATGTGTCGTTCGAGGTTAAGCCCGGATCGATCTTCGCCATCATGGGGCCGAGCGGTTGCGGCAAGAGCACGCTGCTTCAGGCGTTGATCGGCCTCAAGCGACCCAGCGCTGGCGCCGTGCGTTTCGGTGCGAAAGACTACTGGACACTGACACAGGGACAGCGAGACGACTTCGGCCGGTGCTTCGGCGTTTTGTTTCAGGGTGGGGCTCTGTGGAGTTCGATGTCGGCTGCGGAAAACGTCGCGCTACCGCTGCAGATGTTTACCCGACTCGGAGTGGCTGCCATTGACTCACTGGTGCAGCTGAAGCTCTCGCTGGTCGGCTTAGACAGTGGCAGAGCGAGCATGCCGGCGGATTTGAGCGGCGGCATGCGCCAGCGTGTCGGGCTGGCGCGCGCGCTGGCGCTCGATCCGCAGATCTTGTTTCTCGATGAACCCTCGGCGGGGC
>CAJCHO010000095.1 GCA_903970145.1 Mycobacteriaceae bacterium
GTCAGCTCGCCGCTCTTGCCCTCGCCGACGGCGGTGATGCGGTCGTTGGCCGCGAGCTTGCCGCTGATGGCTGCAGGACCACCGGCGATCACATCGACCACCGTCACGTAGTCATCGGTGAGTTGCAGCGACGCGCCGATGCCCTCATAACTCAGACTCATCTGGATGTTGTATTCCTCGGAATTGCGCGCCGAGAAATAATTCGAGTGCGGATCCAACGACAGCACGAACGCATTCATGAATGCTTCGAACACATCATCGGGCTTGCTCTGATCCATGCGCTTCGCCACATGCTCGTAGCGCTTGCGCAAAACGTCGGCGACCTCCGGCCATTGCTTGCCGGTGGCCTCCAGGGACAATGCGTCGTTCTTCACCCGCTTGCGCCACAATTCATTCATCTCCGCGGCGTTGGCGGGCCACGGCTCCTTTTCACGGTCGAAATTGAACGACTCGTCGATGGTGAAATCCGGCTCCTTGTTCAGGAGATCGATGGCGTAGGCCATGCGTTCGCGGCTGCGTTGCTGGTAGCGGCGGAAGATGACGAACGCCGGCTCGACGTCGCCGGTCTTGATCGCGTCGTCCAGTTCGTACCGATATTTCTCGAATTCCGCGATATCGCTCGCGTAGAAATAACTGCGGGCACCGTCGATCGCATCCAGATACCGGTCGAGGATCAAACTCGAGAGATGATCATCGAGAGGCGCGCGGCGATAGTGCTCGTGAGCGACGATGTCGGCGACGCGCCGCGCCACGTAACTTTCCTGCTCGGTCGGCGCGAGCGCGACAGAGGCGGCCGGTGTTGCGGCGGGCGCCGCGGCCGGGGTGGTCATGGCGGCGCCGAGCAGCGCGGCAAGCCCGATGGCGCCCGCGCAGATGGCCATGCCGGTTATCCATCGCGAACGAGTGCCCGTGGGCCTATTGATCATCAAAGTCGCCGTTCTCCTGTAAACTGCAAACCCTCAAGTCCTCAAGGCTAGAGAAGCCTGTGTCTCCTAGCAAGTGTATATGAGCCCAAGGATATGCGTCCGTTCACGGTTTTGATCGGGATAATCCTCGGGTCCGCGGCGTCGATCACCTTTGGCTTGAGCGCCGTGCTGATCGTATTCTGCGTCCTCAAGGGCGAACATCCGGACCTTGCGCGTGAGATGCCGCAGTTGGTGGGCAGCCTGATCACCTTCGCTGGTTTGACCGCCGTCAGTGCGGGTAGTTTCCTGGGGCAAGCCACCCTGCGTCCCTGGCGCCGTTGGGCGCATCTGGCCACCGGCATTTGCCTATGCGGCGTGGTTATGTTGTTTTGGCCGCACCGCGATTGACGAAGCGGGAACCACCGAACCATGCCTATTGAGCGATTCAGCGTTATTTTGACACTTCTCGCACTGTGCGTGGAGGGCTGCACCGTGCCACCCAAGGTGTTGCCCCCGACTGACATCGATGAGGATGCCTATCGGGAGGACGTGCGAATACTGGCTTCGGACGACTACCTCGGGCGCAAACCCGGAACGCCCGGACAGGACAAGACGGTGTCTTATGTCGCCGAGAAGTTCAAAGCGCTGGGTTTGAAGCCGGGCAACGGCGACAGCTACCTTCAGCAGGTGCCATTGGTAGAGATCCGGGCAGCGCCGGATGCAACCTTGTCAATTGTGGGCAAGCGGGGCGCACACGCGCTGGTTTATCGCAAGGACATGGTGATCTGGACCAAGCGCGCCGTGCCGCAGGCGCAGTTGGACGCCAGTGACCTTGTGTTCGTGGGCTACGGCATCGTCGCACCGGAGTACTCCTGGAATGACTACGCCGAGATCGACGTCCATGGCAAGACCGTGCTCATCCTCGCCAACGATCCGGGTTACGCGTCCAAGGACCCCACACTGTTCAAGGGCAACGCCATGAGCGCCTATGGTCGTCTGGCCTACAAGGTCGAGGAAGCGGCCCGCCACGGCGCGGCTGGCGTGCTTCTGATCCACGACGCCGCGGTCATGGGCTACAGCTGGGATGCCGTCCAAAATACGTGGAGCGGCGCGCAATTCGAGCTTTCGGGACAGGGCGACGAAGGAGGCGCGGCGGTCGAGGGCTGGGTCACGCAGGACGCGGCGCGCTCTCTGTTCACACAGGCGGGTCTGGACCTGGGCAAACAGGCGGCGGCTGCCGCGCACCCCGGTTTCAAGCCGGTGCCGTTGGGCTTGACCGTTGATGCAGTCGTTCACAACTCGATACGGCCGGTCAACTCTGCGAATGTGATCGCCGTGCTGCCGGGACGAAAGAGCCACGAGTTCGTCCTGTTCACCGCTCACTGGGATGGCTTGGGCACCGACACCGCGCTGCCCGGGCACGCCATACTGAATGGTGCGGTGGACAATGCCACTGGCGTCGCCGGTCTCTTGGTGCTGGCCCAGAGCTGCGTACGCACCAAACCGATCGCCGACCGCTCCATCGTCTTCCTGGCCACCACGGCGGCGCAGCCGGATCTGCTCGGCTCGGAGTACTTCGTGCAGAACCCGACCATGCCTTTGCGGCAGATCGCGGCCGTGATCGATGTAGACACCCTGCTGGAGGGCGGGCGCACCCGCGACGTCAGCATCTTCGGCTATGGTAATACCGACTTGGAGGAGACCGCGCGCGCCGAGGCGCTGCTGCAGGGCCGGGAGACGCACCCAGAGACCAATCCCGAACAGGGGCTGTACTACCAATCGGACAGCTACAGTTTCGCGAGGCGCGGAGTGCCCGTGCTCTACGCCAAGGCGGGACCCGACGATGGGGGGCGCGGCCCTGCGTTTGGCAAGGCGCAAATCGAGGACTACTACGCGCACCGCTTCCGCCAGCCGGGCGATCAGTACAGCGCGAATTTCGATATTCGCAGCGCCCTGGTCGATTTGACCCTTTACTACCAGATCGGCGATCGGCTGGCGCGAAGCAAGCGCTTTCCGCGCTGGTATCCAAACAGTGAGTTTCGAGTCTCGAGGCAGCATCCTCGCGGCCCGCCCGCCAATTAGGGCAGCCTGGCTCTTGGCCCGGCCGATCAGTTCTCTGCGCGGCCGATCAGGTTTCTTGTGATCCAATCCGCCGGAAAGGGCCGCAGATCAGCGCTTTCTGACCGCCATCCAGTGCTTCTTGCGGTCAAAACTACCGGTGGTGTTGTAAGGATCGAAGCCGACCTTATCCTTGGATTGCTTCGGGGAATTCGACTCGAGGCTCAAGGTCTGGGCCAGCCGGGCTAGACGCAGCTCATGCACGCCGAAGCTGAAATTCAGATCCTCGTCATTCCGCGCCTTGTCGTTCGCCATCGCATTCCACCGATGTCGCTCGTGCGACTTTGCCCATTGTTTTGATTTTGCGGCCCTGTCGAATGTTCCCAAATTGCGACAGTGGTTACTGCGCGCGTGGGCAAAACTGTGACGTGGATCAAATGAATACCGGACATAATCCCGTGCCGACCCCAGACACTCGATTGGGGTTGCCTGACGCCTGATGGGAGGCCAACCCCGGCGACGCCTGGCCACTGACGGTTCACACCTAGCGCTGCACCCATCGCGCGCTGGAGCGCGGG
>CAJCHO010000096.1 GCA_903970145.1 Mycobacteriaceae bacterium
CGAGCAGGAGCTGGCCATCCTGGCGCAGCGCCTCGATGTGGATGAGGAAATCGACCGGCTGCGCGGCCACGTGCTCGAGGTGCGCAAGACTTTCGAGGGTCACGAACCGGCCGGACGGCGTCTGGATTTCCTGATGCAGGAACTGAATCGCGAAGCCAACACGTTGTCCTCCAAGTCGCAGGATATCGAAACCACGCGCGCGGCCGTGGACATGAAGGTGCTGATCGAGCAGATGCGCGAGCAGGTGCAGAACATCGAGTGACTTCCGGGGGCGTCCAGAGACCTCCAGAGAAGTCGCCGTAAATCCCTGAGTTTCTCGGTGTTTTGACCATAAACGTCCACTAGCCTCCAACTGCCTCTGGGCTACACTTGTAGCTCGGCAGGTATCTGAGTTGTAGCTAAATCTGTAGCTACCATTCGACGAGCAAGGTGGTTCGCGGAGTGCCGGAAGCACTCCGCGAACCACCGCGATCAGGGGGGCAAAATGGCACGCGCGAAACTCACGGCACTGGCGGTAGAGCGAGCTCATCGATGCGGCGAGTCCGTGCTGCTCAGCGACGGCGACGGGCTGTACCTTCGCAAGCAAACGCGCGACGGCGCCTCGTGGACACTGCGCTATCACTTCGCCGGCCGACAGCATTGGCTCACGCTTGGCAACTATCCCGACATGCCGCTGGCGCAAGCGCGCGTCGAAGCGCGCCAGGCGCGAGTGCTGCTCGACAAGCAGCAGGATCCGCTGGCCGTCCGCCGTGCGGCACTCGCGGAGGAACGGCAGAAAGGATCGTTCAAGTCGCTCTGCGAGGACTGGTATCGCGCCGAGGTGCAAGCGCGCGGACTCAAGCACCCCGCCGTACCGCGGCGGTATCTCGACAAGTACCTCCTGCCAAAGCTGGGGCGCTTGCCGGCGTGTGAAATTACGCCCGCCGACGTGGCTCGCATGCTCGATGAGGTGAAAGGCCGCGCTCCCACGGCAGCCAACGACCTGCTGCGCTTCACACGTCGGATTTTCGCCTTCGGTATACGGCGCCGTTTCCTCTTGAGCAACCCCGCCGCCGATTTCTCGCCCCGCCTGGACGCCGGTGGTACCGAACGGCCGCGCAGCCGCGCGTTGAGCAGCGACGAGCTTGCTCAGTTGTTCGAGAAGATCCGCGAGACACCGAGCTTCGGCGAGGACAACTTGCTGGCCATCAAGCTGCTGCTGGCACTCTGTGTGCGCAAGGGCGAATTGCTCGGCGCACGTTGGGAGGAGTTCGATCTCGAGGCACTCTCGCCGTCTGGAGCGGTGTGGCACCTGCCTGCGGCCAGAACCAAGACCGGCGAGGGACTTGATATTCCTCTGGCGCCGGAAGTCCTCGATTGGCTCCGGCGCCTGCGGGTGCTGGCCGCCAGCAGCGATTACGTATTCCCCAAGCGCCGCCGGGACCCTCGCGAAAGAGTGCCGCACGTCGGCATCGACACGCTCAATGTGGCCCTGCAGCGCGTGAAGCATGGCCTACGGCACTTCACACTTCACGATCTGCGGAGGACCGCCCGCACACATCTAGCCGCGCTCGGTATCCGCCGCGAGGTGGCCGAACGATGCCTTGGCCACAAGTTGCGTGGCGTGGAAGGGACGTACGATCGGCATGACTACTTCAATGAAAGGCGCGCAGCACTCGAGCGCTGGTCCGTGCTCATCGTCCAAGCGGAACGTGGGCAGGCAAAGGTCGTACCGATTTTGAAGAAGAGGATTCGAACCAACATGAAGCTTGCTGTGCGTGTGGCCCGTTAGGTTGGATTCAGTCGCTACAGCTTCGTCACGGACCTCCAAGTTCCCCGTCATTGATATAGGTTGGATCGAAGCCGGCGAGAGCGTCAAAGGGATCGATCGTATCGCCCCATAGCCGCCTCTGCTCGGTCGACGCAAGGCTCCAGAATCTACTGAGCGCCGCCGTGTTGGCGAAGTGCGGCCAGAGATTTGTGTTGCCCATGACGCGTCGAATGGCCTCTCGCGCGATGCGTTCGACGATAGCTTCCTTCTTGACGAGATCCAGTCGGCTCACGCGGTCAAAGCTCTCGAGATAGCGGCTTTCGTGCAAATGTTCTACGGCGCTGCGTACATCGTAGATGTCGCCCATAAGGTCATGGTGGCCACTGCCGATGAACAACTCCGTCTTGCTCTTGAACTGTTGCCGCGACTTACCTACAGCCGGAAGGATAAGGCCTTCGACGCAGCGGCAGTATTGGTGAATGCGATCGACCACTTCTGCAGTGACTCGCGCATCGACATAGACTTGAAGCGTGCGAAACAGGCGCCAGCGGCCGCCGGCAATAGGTGCGGACGCGAAGGCCTCGAGGTCTTCTCCCAGCTGTGCGGCAAGCTGGATGTGCTCACGAGTGATCGCTGGATAGTGATTCGCTATGAGAGGGATGGGGGAATCCAGGTCTTGCTGCTGGCGAATGCCAATTTCTCCGCCACGACACGATCCCGTGATCAATACGGGCCGGTGCGCTGGCGCAAAGGTGCTGCTTAGCAAGAGTCCGACGTAGAAGTTCCAGACGCGTCGTTGCAGCAACTGGTCCTCTGCGTCAAGGATCTCCGGAGCGTGTGAGGTTAGCTGGCTGAGGAGGAACAGATTGCACTGCTCAACTTCCTCAGTGCGTATTGTCCCGAGCCATTCCTTCCAGGTAGTCGGTATCTGGAATGCAAGATCGCTCAAAGACCATAAGTTCTGACTTGGCTTGTCCGGCACGGCCCCTGCCACTTTGACGCTCAGTCCGACTAGCGCATATTTCTGGTTGTCGACGATCCACGGGGCCGTTCTCGAATGTTGGGTCATGCGTTTAGATTGCACCGGATTGTCGGTACTTAGCGCATCGTTACAGGCGACTCTATTGGGAGTCGTCGGTAGCGAGGCGCTTTAGAGTTGCAATCAGGGCCGGCAAACGAGCCTGGCTGGCGACATCACCCGGCAGGTGTCCTGGCAACGCGGTGATAAACGCGTCCTGGCGAATAAGATCGGCAAAACGGCTGTGCAGGTACTCACGGATTTCCGGGCTCGCGGCTGCCAGCTCATCGGTTAGTTCTGGGCGACCGTCGACGACTGTAATGATGTCCTCCAGATCGTGGCTTGCGAGAAAATCACCCTTCCCGCGGTCCAGAAACGCTTCCATTTTCGTGGCGAGAAACAGTGGGCTGGTGAGAACCCGGATCGTGCGGCCACTCGGCAATTGACGTGACACTGCAGTCTGAACGGCCTGTGGATACCAGCAGTTATGAAAACTCAGGACGTCCGGGCCTGACGGCAGGAGGTCGAGCTGCATGCCCGCGACATTCCAGCGGCAAATGACCTCCGGGTCGGGAGCGAACCCCTTTTCGCGCAGGCGCGCTTCGAGGATATGGTATTCCCGGATTGTGGTGGCTTCGGCGACGACGTCCACGTCCGTGGTCACACGCACTGATTGAGCACGGGCCGCGGTTACGAGCAATTCGGTTGCGCAGCCACCAACGAAAACAAGGTCAGCAGCAAGGTCCCCAAGTAGCCCGACCATGGTGTCGAGCA
>CAJCHO010000097.1 GCA_903970145.1 Mycobacteriaceae bacterium
GTGCTGACGACTACGACGCGCTCTTGCCCTGGAACATCAAGCTGCCGAGTCTATAACCGCAGCTTCAGCCGTCGACTTCCAATCTCCCCTGCAGCACAATCTGATAACGGCGCCAATGGCGTGTTTATTTGATCGCTTACACTGTATCGCCGGTTCGGAAGTCGTCGCGGGTGTGGCCCTTGGTCTTTCGGGTTGGCGCAGCGTGATCCGCGTCCAGGATCTCGACCTCGGACTCCTCGACGGATTGCAAGTCGAGCGCGGCGTAGGGCAAGCCGTTGAAGCGTCGACCGTGTTGCAGGTCATAGATCGCGAGATCGCGATCGCGTAGCTCGACGATGCGGCCGTTTCGGTAGCTGCCGTCGTTGGGGTTAAAGAAGCGCACCGTCATGCCCAGATGAAGCCGGCGACGGATCTCGAGTATCCGCCGCGGTTCGTTGCGCAAGGCACGGATCGCGAACTCGAGCCGATACAGATCCAGGGAGGTGGCTTGCGGCAGTGCGGCGACCAGATTCGCCAGTTGCTGCGCATCCATCACTGGCCCCGTGCCTGGTGGCGCGGCATTGCTTCGCTAGGCCGCCAGGGGGTGCTCCTCGGCCGATCGGATGACCAGGTTCCAGGGCAGCAGTTCATCAATCCGGCTGATCGGGTGTTCGGCGATGCGGGAGAGCACCTCACGCAGATACTGGTAGGGTTCAATTCCATTGAGCCGCGCGCTTCCAATCAGGCTATAGATCGTGGCGGCGCTCTCGCCACCGCCGTCGGAGCCGGCAAACAAGTAGTTGCGGCGTCCCAGCACGACGGGTCGGATCGAGCGCTCAGCGCTATTGTTATCGAATTCGATGCGCCCGTCATCCTGGTAGCGCGTGAGCGCCGGCCAGCGCACCAGGGAGTACTGCAAGGCACGGCCGAGCTCGGAGTGCGCCGAGACCTGGTTCAGGGTGCTCGACATCCAGACCTTCAGAGATAGATGATTGGCGCGCGCCGGCCACGATCCGGGCAGAATCCTTCTAGACAGGCTGAGTCGTGCACGCTGTGCTTTGCGGTGACGCTTCAGGTTTAGGTTTTTCGGCCGCTTGCCGCAATTGATCGTCGAACTTCTGTTTGCGCAGCAGAATCCGCTTGGCCTCGATGAAGGTGATGTATCCAGCAAGGAAGTTGTCAAACTTCTGAATCTCGAATATCCCGCTGTGGCCCTGAATCAGATCGTCAGTGGTTTGAATCACGACTATTGGACTGTAGGGTGTTGGATAGGTGTTCCACGGTTTGCCGTCGCGATTGCGAGTCAGCTGAACGCCTGAGAACACCAGATCCTCGGTAAAGTCGAAGTTGAGTACCTTGGGGACGTTATTGTTGAGGTCGATCTCCAGCAGCGAATCAAGGGCGTTCGGGCTGACCAGAGCCAGGTTATGCGTCCTCTGGCGATCCAGGTCCCCAAGCGCATCCCGAAATAGCGCACTCTGGTATCGGTCTCCATCGGCCCGCGTCGGTGGGTCAAACGGTGCAAGAACCGCGCGCGATAGCGGGAACGCGATCTTGCGCGCCAAATCGTTGCTCGCCGAGAACACCACCAGTTGCGGGGTCTGGGTGGAGGGAAACTGTAGTTGGCGATACAGGGCGTCAATCTGGGCAAACTGGTATGCCTCCAGAGCCGGGTTGAGCAATATGTTCAGATCTCCGAAGCTATCGATCGACTCGCGAACCGGGTTGCGATCCGCATTGGACTTGTATTCGGGATTCAGTGAGTCCGTCATCTCTGTGGACCGCTCGATCAATGAGTACTCGAGGGATTTCTGAATGGATCTCAGGAGCACTTGGCCTCCGAGGCTGTGTCCCATCGTGACTAGGCCGAAGAAGGGCTTTTTCGGGATCTCCCCGCACTCGGGCCTGAATTCATTGGCTCGCAGCTGGGTTCTATGCAATCGTTCGATGAATTGCGAAACGTCACCGTCACCCACTATCTCCGCGGTCGACTTCCGACCCCATACGGTAGCGTAGTCGGCGTACCAGGGGAGCGAGCGGCCTCTCCATCCGATATAGATGCCGATAAGTTTGACGTCCTTACTGCCCGTCATGTCGGAACGAAACTGTTCCCGCAATTTGAGAATATTACTTAGCTGATCGAGGCTGGCATCGAAGTCCTGCAGATTCTGATTGTCCTGCTGCGCGTTGTTGTGCCAGCCATGGATGAAAACAACCACCAGTACGTTGCCGCTCTTGGACGCACTCTCGGTTGCCTTCAGGGCGACACTGGCATCGCCGGTCTTCCAGAAAGATCCGTAATCGTCGGCTTGGACAATGTAAAGGTCGTGGCCATCCTTAGGCCCGATTTTCTCGACGGGTTCGAAGCGCTCGTTGTAGAAGGTGCAGCCGCTAACAACGACGGCGATCAGCGCTACTCCTGCCAGGTAGGGCCACCACTTGGAGAGAATTCTGCGCATGCTGCCTCCCGTTAGCACAAGGTCATCCCAAGGGGCCGACGCGCTACCTGCGGGTGTTGCCCCGCTTGCGGCCCCGCGCCGCTCCATGCAGTGAGCGATCTGGACGGCTGTTCGGGTCTTGATCTGACGAACGTACCGCGCGTGGCGCGAGCCGTGCCCGAACTCGCCGTCCCATGGGCGGTTGCGCGGACGATCCGGCAAGTCTAGAGCAGCAACGGGACCGCTCGATACCACTCTTTGGGATGTCCTGCCCCTCGCGAAAGGACGGGCAGCACTGTCAGGGCGATGCGGTCTCTTGTGCGCTGGCCCGCGCCTGGGCTTTGGCCAGCAAGTCATCCAGGTTGGCGCGCGTGAAGAGCGTTCCCTGGAGCACGACCGATTCAATCGTCCGCGTGTTGTGAATGTCGGTGAGCGGGTTCTTGTTGAGCAGCACCAGATCGGCGGCTTTGCCCACTTCGATGGTGCCGCGTTGCCCCAACCAACCCATGAACTGCGCCGCGTTACGGGTTGCGGTCTGGATCGCTGCCAGGGGCGGCAGTCCTGCCTCGACCAGGAGCGCCAGTTCGTCGTGAATGCCAAATCCGGGGAAGCAGTGCGGATTCATGGTGTCCGTACCGGCGAGCAGCGGAACGCCTGCCCGGTACATGAGTCCGACAATTTTCATCGACTCCGCGAACTGCGCTTTCGCGACGCCGACGATCGCGGCCCGCGGTCCGGGAGGAATGTTCTTGTAGTACCCGTCCTCCCATCGCGTACGCACAGTCTTGCTCAAATACTTCAGGCGCGGATCGTTCTCGTCGAGCGGACTATCGATCTGTCCCTGCAAGAGGGTAAGCGTTGGTGTCTGCCAGGTTTCATTCTTGACGAACAGCTCGAACAGCGCGCGCGCAGTGCTCTCATCGAAGGTCTCGACAGTATGGGCATTGAGCTGGATGATTCCTCGTCCCGCAGCAATCTTCTGCTCCATGGTCGCGTCCGGTGATCTGAACTGGCCTTCAAGGCGCTGCATTTCCGCGAGGATCGCGCTCTCGTCGGACGACACGCCCTCCGCCACCTGGGTGAGGTGCTCAATACTGCGCTGGCCGGCGCCGGAGGCTTCAGCTGCCGTCACCGTCTCGGGCACATGCCCTTCAAAGGGGATCCCCCGTGCTTTTGCCTCATCGGCGATCGCGAAATAAACCTCTCGCGACAATCTGCTATAGACCTTGATGAAATCCGCGCCGCGTTCCTGCTGCTGGTCAACGACGGCCCGCCCCTGGGCCGGGTCCCCGACGACAATCGAATCGGGCCAGACGGCAGTCGGTCCGTCGACGATCGGGCTGCCAAGATAAATGGTGGGAGCCGGATCCATGTTGCCGAGCTGTGAGGCGCGCCACGCGTGTGCGTCGGACGGTCCCGCCATATCGCGCACACCCACGACACCATTCGCGACGAACAGCAACTGGCTCCACGGAGCGCGACTGTCGGTGGCGCCGTGCACGTGCATGTCCCACAGACCCGGGATGAGGAACTTGCCAGCCCCATTCAGAAGCCGCGCCCCCTTGGGAGTCCTGACCTTTTTCGAGGGACCGATGGCCGCGATCCGACCCGCTTCGATGATTACCGTCATATTCGGCGCAGCGGGCCGATCCGTACCATCGATAACCGTGACGTTCTGTATCGCAAGCGGGGGTGCCGCCCCAGTGGGAGCGCCGAACAGAGTAAGCAGGAGTGCCAACGGTGCGAGAGCACGCATTTGCCAGCGGCGTGCCAGGCCGCCTCGCATCGAGCCAGGACGCGGATCCAGAATGTTTGCCATTTTGCTCTCCCCCGTGGCTCACTTCAGTGAGCACTCGTCGCTGCCGGCCTGGCGGCAGGCCGGCCGCCAGCCGGTTTCCAATCCGGCAGATCCTATCCTAGGCTTCGATAGTGCGAAAGTGGCGCTACTGATCGGCTACAGACGCCTGCACTCACGCCCGTAGTCCTCCAGCATTCACTTATTACCTGCAGCGGAGCGGATGCTAGTCGAGCGCGGACGAATCCTGCAGGCGTGCGATCGGATACAGGTGGAATTGGTCATCCCAGGACGGGTGCCGTTTATAGAAAAACTGCAGGCGCGCGGCTGGATCCTTCTCGAAATCGGGTTCTGTGGCGAGCCGCTGCGTGAACTCCACCTGCAGCGCTGGATCGCGCGCGAGCATGTCGCGCGCCACCTGCTCGGCGACGTATGGTTCCATGTACTCCTTCTGCTCAAGCGTGGCATTGAAAAAGCCCCAGCTTGAATAGGAATCAGGACCGAGCGGATCGAGTAGCGTGACAATCAGGCGCGCCTTGGGCTGATCAATCGGTACCCACAGTGCGCCGGCTACATAGTCGGCATTTTCCTTGTGCCATTGGCCATGCAGCGTGACCGCAGTGCGACCCTCGAAGGACGTGGGACTAAAGTGCGCTTCCGTCGACCGAAAGTGTTCGATGGCAAGGTGCGCCAGCGGATGATCGAGGCGCTTGAAGCGGATGCCGTGCACGGCGAGCCGCCTGCCAATCTCATCGGCGTAGGCGGCCGGAACGAGATAGCCGACCTTCGGAACCTCGACGATGAGGGAAGCTTGCGGATCGTCTTTCATGGGAACGTGCCATACCTGCGGTGTCTTGTCGTCATATCGCGTCCACAGGGCACCCGAGATTGCCGATGGTTCGCGGCTATACGCATAACCTTGAAAATCGATGGTTCGGACACGCTCGCCCGGTCGGAAATCCAGCGCCAACTGACCGCCGCCAAGCGCGCGGCTGCGCTCGTCAGCAGCCTTGGCCAGCTCGCGCCAGCTACGGCCATTTTGCGCGACCTCAAGCGTCAAGGCCTCGATTGCGTGGCGCGTGATGCGGACCCTGGTCGGGTAGTCTTTCCAGGAATGGGTTTCGACCAGCACCGCAAAGCGGTTGCTCAGAGCCCAATATCCGGTGGAAAAGCGCGGCAGCGAGGGGACCTGGGCAAAACCCGAGCTAGGATCATCCTGGGTCTCGAACTCCGGATAGAAGTCCAGGGGCATCGAGCCGTGGGCCGCCATGTATTGCTGCAAGTGCCCGCTGAACACCCGGCCCGCCTCGGCCAGCGCAGGGTCGCCGCTGAAATACGGCTCCACCTGCAGCGAGATGTCGTGCTGGAACTTGGCGCCATCGGTAACGTGTAGATCGGCGTACAGGATCGGATCCCAGCTGTTCAAGAGCACCAACATTGCCTGCATTTCCGGTGCATCTGCCTTGGTGTAGTCGCGATTCAGGTTAAGGTTCTGCGCCGTGGTCCGCCATCCCATTTCTTCTGGACCGATCTGGTTGGGCCGGTTCCAGCGCCCGAAGCGCTCGTGCCCATCGACGCTGAATACCGGTACGAATACGAGGGTTTCATGGTCGAGCACGCTCGATCCGGAAGGGGCGTCGAGCATCGTACGCAGGACTTCGAATCCGGCATCCTTGCCGTCGATTTCACCAGAATGAATGCCACCCTGGATCAAGGCCACCGGAATGGCTTGGTCACGCGCTTGCGAGGGGGTCAGGGCACCGGTTCGAGTTGCGATGAGCGCGAGCACCGGTCGGCCTTCTGGTGAGCGACCAAACTCAACGCAGCGCAGAAAATTGGGCCAATGGGCCGCATAGGCCTTGCACAGGCGCTCAACCTCGTCCATGCGTCCGGTCTGGCGATACCCCGTCTTTTCGGCGACGGTACGCAAGGCATCGGGGATTTCTGCCGATGCGCCGCCAGCGGTCACGAAGAGCGTCATAAAAACTCCGATTGCGGTGAGCCGGGCTAAGCGCGCGCGGCGCGGCGCGGCAAAGGGGGGGAAAGTGGAGCGGGGGAGTGCAGCAAATCCATGCAACATGGTTACCTTCTGACGGACCAGGGGGGCGAGCGATCTTTGCAACTGAGCGCGAGGCAATCCTACACCAGCCGGTCTTACGGATGCCGACCGATGCCTGCAGGTAGAATCCGAAAATCATCCATCACTTGAACTCACTGGGGCGCAAGACGCCTTTCCTGGGAAACGATCTCGGGTAACACTGGCGGCTTGATCATCCTTGGTCGCGCTGGCAGCGCGACTACCCCATTTGGCTAATTACGGGAGCGCTCGATGCAGGTAGCAGAATCCAGGATTTCCACGAATTTGATTGCCAAGGCCGCACGCCGTGGTCTTTTGGCCGGACTGTGCTTTTTCGTTGTCGCAGCGCACGCCCAAATGCCTGGCGGCGGCTCAAGTGGGGGCTCCGGCGGGCCGGGGGCCTATCCGGGCGCAGGCAAGGGTAGCAAGGGTCCGTCGCTGCAGGAGATGGCATCCAAGTGTCCCCCACAAACGGGGCCGCGCGCTGTGATCGACAAGGTCAATCAGGAGATCGAGGCAGTCAAGGATGCCCTGCAGCTGACTTCCGCCCAGTTACCGCTATGGGCGAAATTCGAGGATCGGGTGCGCAAAGTCACCTCGGACATGAACCGCGCCCTGCAGCCGCGCGCCGTGACGCTCTCGCAGATGCATGCGCTCCAGATCATCGATCAGGCGCTCGATGAGCCACGCAATCACCTCACCGGTCTTGAGGACGTCGCGGATAGCGCCAAACCCCTCTACCAGGCCTTGAGTCCGGAACAGCAGCGAATCGCCGACAATCTGATCGGCGATCTGGTGCGCCAGCTGGCCAATAGCAACGTCGAACTGTGAGCGGGCGGGCGGCACCACCGCTCAGTATTCCGGATTTGCGCCAGCGCCGATAAGGGCGCGATTCCGCGCTCTTTTCCATCGATCGCTGGCGGGCCTCTGATGAGATCCTGCAAGGTCAGACGGGTCCGCGAGCGACACGCGGCTCGGTACCTTTTGGAGATCAGATCATGGAACTTGGCAGCGTTGCTGCGGGCTCGCTGTGGAGCAGCCAGCAGGCGTCGGGGACATCGGCGCTTACATCCAACCAGTCGGGATCGACGGGGAGCATCTCGGGCGGCCCCAGCAAGAGCGGCGGGCACCATTCCCATGGGGCTGCAATGATGAGCGACGTATTGCAGGCCTTGAACAGTATCGGGGTCACTGCCGCTTCGGGCGCGTCGGCCAGTGCAACGAGCGCGGCGGCGCCGAACACTACGGGGCAGGGCGCGGCCCTGTCCCAGTTCATGCAAGATCTTTATTCAACCATCCAGAGCACCAGCGCTGCCCAGGCTGGAGTCGCCAGCGCGCCATCGACGAGCGGTTACGGCAGCGTCGAGACCAGTCTGCAGACCCTCATCACCCAGCTCGGTAATGGTCCGAGCCATGGTTCGAGCGGCGCGCTCGGAAAACTGCAATCGGATTTCCGGAGTCTTGTCGCGAGTTCAGGTGGTATTGCCAACGCCGCAGGTTCGCCGGCCGGCGCCGCATCGACTCCCAACCTTCAGGCTTTTCTTTCGAGCATGTTGCAAAACATGCAGGCTGGCACAGCTACGGGCGGCGCCAGCGCCTTTGGTCTGAACGCCCACGCCTAGCTGGCACACTAGCCTGGCGCCGCCGGACGCAAGGGTAACTGCAGCGTGAAGGCGGTGCGCACGTCGGGCACCGATTCCACGCTGATGCGTCCCCGTAACAGCTGGGTCGTGATCCGGTGGGCGATATTGAGTCCAAGGCCCGAGCCGCCCTGGCCAAGCTTGGTCGTGAAAAAGGGATCGAAGACGCGCTCGATATGCTCGGCCGCGATGCCGGCGCCGTCGTCCGCAATCACCAATTCCGCGCCGGGTCCAGTGGCCAGATCCATGCGCCGACCGACTATCGAGATACGACCACGCGTGCGCCCTTCAAAGCCGTGTCGAATGCTGTTCATGACCAGATTGAGCACGATCTGCTCGAGGGGGCCAGGATAGCTGTCGAGCTCGATGCTGGCATCTATATCGACGACGATTTCCCAGGGTTCGGCGCGATAGCGCGGACGCAGGGTCTCGATCGTTTCGCTGACAATCGTCGCTAGATCGAACACGCGGCGCCGCTCCGAAGTCTGATCGACCGCGACCTGTTTGAAGCTCGCCACTAAAGTTGCCGCGCGCTCGAGCGAGCGCACGATCAGTTCAAGTCCCTCGCCCTCGTCGGTCAGGAACTTTTCGATCTTCGAGCGAGCCATTGCGCCGCTGCGATAGTCGCGGTCCAGCTGGGTGAGGTGATCCTGGCGGGCGGTCGCCACCAGTCTGGCGTTGCCAAGGGGCGTGCTGATCTCGTGAGAAATGCCGGCGACCACCGAACCCAGGGCTGCGAGTTTCTCGGTTTGCACGAGAATCGCCCGCGTGCGTTCCAGTTGCTCGACCGTCTCGGTCAGCGAAGTGTTGGCGCTCGAGAGCTGCGTAGTGCGCTCCTGCACGCGCGCATCCAGCGTCTCGCGCAGCGCCTGCTCGGTGGCATAGAGGCGCCGAAAGCCCTCGGCAAGGCTGATCGACAGGACGGCGGCGAGAGTGGTTACAAAGCAATAGACCAGAAACAAATCGAGCGAAGTGCGCCGCACCGGCTCGGGCAGCCAGCCCGCGTACTCAAGTCCCACCAAGAGACCCAGTGCGAGCGCCGTGGCAAGCGCCATGCTGATCGCTGCCCAGCGACCGTGCACCCAGGCCGTCGTCATGAGCAGCACCGGGAGTGCGAACAAGGCGGGCGTGCGAATCCCGTCGACAAACAAGGCCAGCATGAATACGTCGACCCACATGCCCCAGGTGAGCAGTCCCATGCCACGCTGGATCCGGCCGCCACGCAACTCGAGGTAGCAGCCGGCCATCAGGCAGACAAGGATCAGAGTGTTCAGATTGCGCAGGCCAAAACGGCGGGTGACGATAATGTCGACAGCGAGCACCACGGAGAACAGCCCGATCACCGCAATGAAGCGACGCAACAGCAACAGCGCGTCGATCGATAGGGTGGTGGGAGGGGCTGGCGATTTGGTCACTTCAGCGGGTCTCATCGGTTGCGAAAGGCGAGATTACCCAGACTACAATGATTCGCAATAGTCCGGCTAGTGCGCCCTCGGGCGCCGCAGCACCCCATTGGCGTGCGCGGTTGCCTAGTTTCCTCGGCAAAGAGGATAATCGGCCACCGATCACTCGCGAGAACTGATCAACCCCGTGGCTCGACGGTTTCCGATGACCATGCCCGACGGTGCGCGCCTTGGCCTTGCCGCGCTTGGGGCAGGACTTGTCCTCGTGCTGGCTGCGGGTACATGGTCTGCGATGCACGGTAGCCAGTTCGCTGCCTTTTATCCGAGCACCGTCGCCTTGCTGCTGCTGGCCGTCCTCATCGCGCTCTGGCTATCGCGCGACGCGAGTGATGCAGCCGATCGCATGAACTGGGAACCGGCTCTCGAGGTTCAAGAGGATCTCGAGCGTCTGCGCGAGGGAGTCGAAGCGCTCGCCGAAGGCCTCGCGGTGTTCGACCGCTATGACCGCCTGGCTTACTGGAACGCCAGCTACGCCGGCTTTTATCCGCGCCTTGCCAAGACCCTGAAGATTGGCATGTCCTTTGAGGAGCTCTTGCGCGTGGCGATTCGCGAGGGGGAGGTGACCTCGGCGATGGGCCACGAGGACGCATGGGTGCGCGAACGCCTGGAGCGGCGCGCCAGTCCGGGCGAGCCCTGGGTGCGCCAGCTCAACGACGGACGCTGGGTGCGCATTTACGAGCGTCCGACGCAGCGCGGCGGCACGATTCAGGTAATCGCCGAAGTGACAGAACAGGCGCACGCGCAGCATGATCTGGCGATCGCCAGGGACGCGGCGCGCCTGGC
>CAJCHO010000098.1 GCA_903970145.1 Mycobacteriaceae bacterium
CCGAGCCACGCCTCATGGGTCAGATAGGCCGCTGGAACCCGCGCACAGCGCTTTTCCAGAATGCTGATAACCGCCGCGACTTCGGAAGGCAGTAGGCGCGCGTCGAGGACCGGATCGAGTTCGTCCAGCGGCAGGCCGAGACTATGCAGGATCAGGTAGACCGCCTCATCCCAGGCGTTCAGGCTGCCGTGCCCGAACACGAGTCCGTGTGCCACGAAGCGGCTGTGCGCAAAACGCACCAGATCGCGGATCGTCGACAGATGCGCCCCGGCCTCGCCAAACAGGGGGTCGTTCATCGATTTTCCGTGCCGAGAAGCAGATTCTCGAGTGTGCGCCGATAGATGTTGGTCAGACGCGCAAGACTCTCGATGGCGATATGCTCGTCGATCTTGTGGATTGAATCGTTGATCGGGCCGAACTCGATGACTTCGGGACAGATGCGTGAGATGAAGCGACCGTCCGAGGTACCGCCGGTGGTCGACAGTTCAGGTGGCGCGCCGGTTTCGGCGACGATGGCCTCACCGAGCGCCTTCGAGAGTTCGCCGGGTTTGGTGAGAAAAGCCTCACTGGGCGGGCGCCAGTCAATGCTGTACTGCAGCCCGTGCTGATCGAGGATCGCCTCGGTGCGGCGCCGCAGGTCCGCGGCGGTGCTGGCGGTCGAATAGCGAAAATTAAAGTCGAGCACGACCTCTGCGGGAATTACATTGCCCGCGCCGGTGCCGGCATGGATATTCGAGATCTGCAGCCCGGTCGGTCCGTAGTGCTCGTTGCCGTCGTCCCAGCGTTCGGTGGTTAAGGCCAGCAGCGCCGGCGCCAGGCTGTGGATCGGATTGCGCGCGAGCTGCGGGTAGGCCACGTGACCCTGTATGCCGCGCACGACCAGTCGTGCCGAAAGCGACCCGCGTCGACCATTCTTGATGGTGTCGCCAAGGCGGCTTACCGAAGTCGGTTCCCCGACCACGCAGTAATCGAGGGGCTGCTTACGCGCGGCCAGTAGCTCGCAGACCCGCACGGTTCCGTCCAGAGCCGGTCCCTCCTCATCGGAGGTCAAGAGCAGGGCGATGGTGCCGTTCTTGAGCTCGTGGCGCTCGAGGAATTGCTCGCTTGCCACGACGAAAGCAGCCAGGGAGCTTTTCATGTCGGCCGCGCCGCGGCCGTACAGAACGCCGTCGCGACGCGTCGGCGCGAATGGGGGCGACTGCCAGCTCGATTCAGGACCGCTTGGCACGACATCGGTATGCCCGGCGAGTACGACCACCGGTCGAGTTCCGTGCGTGCCGCTGCGCGTGGCCCAGAGGTTGGCGACCTTGCCTGCGGGGATCGTTTCGCAGGCAAAACCGGCTGCGGCCAGACGCGCACCGATAATTTCCTGGCAGCCACTATCTTCGGGCGTCACCGAGGCGCGCGCAATCAATTGCTCCGCGAGGGCAAGCGTGGGATCTGACATGTCTGTTAGTGTGCGAACAGCGGCGTGTAGGTCTCTGGCGAAAAACCCACCAGGACCTGGCCGGAATACTCAAGCAGGGGTCGTTTGAGAAGAGTGGGGCGCTCTCCGAGGACGCGGATCGCCGATGCCGCGTCTACCGGACGCTGCGCTGGCTCGAGCGCGCGCCAGGTGGTGCTCTGGCGATTTACGAGGCGCTCCCAGGGTTGCAGCTGCAACCAGCGGCGCACCAGCGCTTCGTCAAGACCGGTCTTGGCGATGTCGATGAACTGGTACTCGGTGTGCTGCGCCTCCAGCCAGCGCCGCGCGCGGCGTACCTGGTCACACTGGACAATTCCGTAGAGAAGGGGTGCGGCCCTCGTCTCAGGCATTGAGGGTAAATTCGGTGAACGAGGCGCCCTCGGGTTCTTTTTTCTTTTCCGGCTCGGTAACGTTGGCATTGGGTGCCGGCGCCGCATTGTTAAGCAGCCACAACAGATTGGTCGGCGAATCCGAATTGGCCAGCGCTTCTTCCTCGGTAATCTTGCCTTCGCGCAGCAGGTTGAACAGGGCCTGCTCGAAGGTCTGCGATCCGGGCGAGAGGCTCTTTTCCATGGCCTCCTTGATCTCGTTGATTTCGCCTTTCTCGATCAGGTCGGAGATGTGACGGGTGTTCAACAGCACTTCGACAGCCGGGATACGACCACCGGCGCGCGCCTTGATCAGGCGCTGCGAGACAATGCTGCGCAGGGCCGCCGACAAATCCGAGAGCAGGGCGTTGCGCGTTTCCAGCGGATAAAAGCTGATGACCCGATTGAGCGCGTGATAGGAGTTGTTGGCGTGCAGGGTGGCCAGGCACAAGTGCCCCGACTGGGCGTAGGCAATTGCCGCCCCCATGGTCTCCTTATCGCGAATTTCGCCGATCAGGATGCAATCTGGTGCCTGACGCAGGGCGTTCTTCAAGGCAATGTGCAGGTTATCCGCGTCGACGCCGATTTCACGTTGATTGACAATTGACTTCTTGTTGCGAAATACATACTCGATCGGGTCTTCGAGCGTCAGAATGTGGCCACTTCGGTGCGTGTTACGTAGATCCAGCATGGACGCGATGGTGGTCGATTTGCCCGACCCGGTTGCGCCGACGATGAGCACGAGGCCCCGCTTGTCCATGATGATGTCACCCAGAACGCCCGGCAGATTGAGCGACTCGAGCGGCGGGATGTCATGCTGGATGAAACGGATCACACAGGAAGTCGAGCCGCGCTGGTGGAAGGCCGACAGACGAAACCGTCCGACGCCCGAGACGCCGAAGCCCTTGTTCAGTTCGTGGTAGGTGTCGAGTTGGCTGAAGTCCGCCTCGCTGAGAATCTCGGAGAGCAGGCCCTTGATCATGGCGCTGTCCATGACCTGCTGGTTGATCGGTACCGAGGTTCCGTTGACTTTCAGATGCACCGGCGAGCCGACTGCCATGAAAAGGTCTGATGCCTTTTTTTCCATCATCAGCTGGAAAAGTCGATCCATCGCCATGTCTATCTCCTATCGATGCGCCGCGGGCCTAGTCGCCCCGTAACAATTCATTGATCGCCGTCTTTGCCCGGGTCTGCGCATCGACGCGTTTGACGATCACTGCACAATATAAGCTGTAACGACCGTCTGCGGAAGGCAATGAGCCCGGAATCACGACGGCTCCTGCCGGAACGCGCCCGTAGGTCTTCTCGCCGGTTGCACGGTCGTAAATCGGGGTGCTCTGGCCGATGAACACCCCCATCGAGATTACGCAGTTTTCCTCGACTACGACGCCTTCGACGATCTCCGAGCGGGCACCAATGAAGCAATTGTCTTCGATGATCGTCGGGCTGGCCTGCAGGGGTTCGAGCACGCCGCCGATGCCGACCCCCCCCGAAAGGTGGACATTGCGGCCGATCTGGGCACACGAACCGACGGTTGCCCAAGTGTCGACCATGGTGCCCGCATCCACATAGGCGCCGATGTTCACAAACGAAGGCATCAGCACGACATTGCGGCCAATGAATGCGCCTCGACGTGCGACCGCCGGCGGCACCACGCGAAATCCCCCACGCGCGAAATCCTCGGCACCGTAGCCCTCGAATTTGGTCGCCACTTTGTCATAAAACTGGGGGAAGTGTTCATGCGCCTCGATGCTGGCGGGGGCCGCACGCATGAGCCGGTTTTCCTCGATGCGAAACGACAGCAGGACGGCTTTTTTTAGCCACTGGTGGACGACCCAGGTGCCCGATTCCTTGCTCGCTACCCGCAGCCGCCCCGTGTCAAGCTCGCCGAGGATGCGGCTGACCGCCTCGCCAAGGCGCGCCGGGGCGGACGCTGGCTCGATCGAAGCGCGTTGTTCCCAGTTGCGCTCGATGATCTCGCGGAATTCGTCGCGCTCGCTACTGCTAAGAGTGGGTTGTGATGTCATGAACGGAGCGCGCTTTTTTGGCGCGACTTACAGGCTCTGGGTGAACTCGGCGATACGCCGCGCGGCTTCGCGGCACTCCTCGAACTCCGCCACGAGAGCGATGCGCACGCGGCCCTCGCCCGGATTGATCCCCGAAGCCGTCCGTGCGAGGTAGCTACCGGGTAATACCGAGACATTATATTCAGCATTGAGCCGTCGGGCGAACTCCTCGTCGCCAATCGGAGTCCTGGCCCAGAGGTAAAAAGCAGCGTCGGGTTCGGTGCACGGCAGCACGCTCGCTATCAGGGGTGTGATGTGGGCGAATTTCTGGGCGTAGAGCGCGCGATTCGCGACCACATGGGCGTCGTCGTCCCAGGCGGCAATGCTGGCGGCCTGAACACTAGGACTGAGCGCGCAGCCGTGATAGGTGCGGTAGAGCAGGAAGGCGCTGATCAGGCTTGCATCCCCGCACACGAAGCCTGAGCGCATTCCGGGCACGTTGGAGCGCTTGGACAAGCTGGCAAATACCAGCAGGCGCCGATAGTCGGTGCGGCCGAGAAGCTGCGCGGCTTCCAAGGCGCCCAGGGGCGTGGTGTCACTCCAGTAGATCTCGGAATAGCATTCGTCGGCGGCGATCACAAAACCATAGCGATCCGACCAGTCGAACAACTCGCGCCACTGCTCGAGCGCCAATACTGCGCCGCTGGGGTTCCCCGGAGAACAGACGTAGAGCAACTGCACGCGGGCCCACTGCTCACCCGTGATCTGCGAATAATCGGGGACGTGCCCCTTGGCTGCATCGAGGTTCGCGAACAGCGGTTGCGCTCCGGCCAACAGAGCCGCGCCCTCATAGATCTGGTAGAACGGGTTGGGACAAACCACGAGCGGCTGCCCGCGCGAGCGGTCGATCAGCGCCTGGGCGATGGCGAACAGTGCCTCGCGGGTCCCTGCCACGGGGATGACCTGGCTCTCGCTGTCGGGCAGAGGTATGCCGTAGCGGCGCGCCAGCCACGCTGCGATACTTTGACGCAGGGCCGGGCTGCCGTGCGTGCTCGGATATTGGGCAAGGCCCGGCAGGGCGGCCTCCAGAGCGCGAATAATGAAGGGCGGCGTCGGGTGCCTGGGCTCACCAATGGACAGGCTGATGGGCGCGAGCTCGGATCTGGGTGGGCTCGCGCTAAACAGCACGCGCAGGCGCTCGAAAGGGTAGGCTTGAAGTAAGGCGAGATCGGGATTCATGCCGGCTCGCGTGACCGCCCGCTCAAGGTCTGGCTAGGATCCATGGGTGCTTACTCGTCGATCGCGGGCAGGTCGATACGCGGCGCAGCCACCCAGCCCTTTTTGCGGTGTTCCACGACGATCGAGGTAGCAATTCCGCCGCGCACATACCATGCGGCTGAGACCCTCATGAAGCGCGGAGCGCAGGCCTTGACGAGATCGTCGAGGATCTCGTTGGTGACTGCCTCGTGGAATACCCCACGTTCCCGAAATGACCACATGTAGAGCTTTAAACTCTTGAGCTCCACGCACAGGCGATCAGGAATGTAATCGATGCAAAAGGCCGCGAAATCGGGCTGTCCCGTCAAGGGACACAGGCAGGTAAATTCCGGAATGTCCATATGGATCCGGTAGTCGCGCGATACCTGCGGATTGGGAAATATATCCAGATCCTTGCGCGGCCTCGTGTGGCCGGCAGTGGGGGCTCTTGTCCCGGTTGCCGGCAGCGGGCGTCGGGGGGTCTTCTTGGTGGCCATGGGACTCGTTTGGGCGGGATAGGGTGGGGCAAAATGCTATTATACGTAGGCGCATGAGCCCCCTGCCGGCGCGTGTCACTCTGGCTTGGCTCGCTGGAGCCAGGTTCAGCGAGCGATACCTGGCGCGGCATCCGCGTTTACTCCCACTCCTCGAAATTTTGCCCAAGACGTGCGCCTAACCCAGATCAAGCTATCCGGCTTCAAGTCATTTGTCGATCCGACTCATTTTCATATTCCCGGCCAGCTGGTCGGAGTGGTGGGTCCCAATGGCTGCGGCAAGTCCAATATCATCGACGCTGCCCGCTGGGTTCTTGGTGAGTCCAAGGCCTCGGAACTGCGCGGTGAATCCATGCAGGACGTCATTTTCAATGGCTCGGGGAATCGCAAGCCCGCCGGACGCGCCAGTGTCGAATTGATTTTTGACAACTCCGAAGGTCGCGTCGGAGGGCAGTGGAGCCAGTACACCGAGATCGCCGTCAAGCGCGTACTTACCCGGGATGGCAATTCGAGCTATTACATCAACAACCAGCTGGTGCGCCGCCGCGACATCCAGGACATTTTCATGGGCACGGGGCTCGGTCCGCGGGCCTACGCCATCATTGGCCAGGGGATGATCGCGCGCATCATCGAGGCCCGGCCCGAGGAACTGCGGGTCTTCCTTGAGGAGGCGGCTGGAGTCTCGAAATACAAGGAGCGGCGCCGTGAGACCGAAAATCGGCTGTCCGGCACCCGTGAAAACCTGACGCGCGTTGAAGACATCCTGCGCGAACTCAATTCCAATCTTGAAAAGCTGGAGTCCCAGGCTGTCGTTGCGCAGCGTTATCGCGATCTGGAGGCCGAACAAGCCGACAAGACCCAGTTGCTATGGGCCTTGCGCCACGCAGAGGCTGGGCAGGAGCGCGCCCGTCACGAGCGTTCCGGAAACGAAGCCCGCCTCGATCTGGAGGCGCGCACTGCGGATCTGCGGCATATCGAGTCGCAGATCGAAACCGCGCGCGCGGCGCACTATGCGGCCAGCGAGGCCACGCATACCGCCCAGGGTGACGTCTATGAAGCCGGTGCGGCTGTCAACCAGCTCGAGTCCGAAATCAAATTCGTCGCCGACTCGCGCACGCGTTTGCAGGCGCAACTGGGCCAGGCAAGCGGGCAACAGAGTCACTGGGCCGACGAGCTGACTGCGCAACGCGGCGAATTGGTCGCCCGCGAAGCGGACCTTGGTCAATGTAGCGAGACGATCGCTACCGTGCGCACGATGCTCGCCGGGCATGTCGGCTTGCGACCAGCGATAGACGCGCGCGCGCAGGATGCCCAGGCGCAAGTCGAGGAGAGCCGCTCGGCAGTCGGACGCGTCGAGCAGGACCTGCAGCTCGAGTCGGCACAGCAGCGCAATGCCGAAAAGAACCTCGGTACGCTGGCGCAGCGCCGGGAACGCCTCGAGCAGGAGCAGCGTGGCCTCGCAGCACCAGACGAGGTGCGCATTGCGGCGCTGGAGCTCGATACTGCGACTGGGCGCGAACGTCTTGAATCCTTGCGCGGCGAGCTTTCCGCAATCGAGGTGACCCTGCCGCAACTGGAGGCCGCACGCAAACAGGCTCACGAGACTGCGGCAGGCGAAGCAGCGCGACAGGCACAGGATGAAGCACGTCTGAGCGCGCTGCGCCAGGTCCAGGAGAGCGTGCAGGCGCACGACAAGCTGCAGCCATGGCTCGATAAGCACGGCCTGAACGAGTTGCCGCGCCTGTGGCAACGACTGCACATCGAAGCGGGTTGGGAAACGGCGCTCGAATCGGTCTTACGCGAGAGGATCGCTGCGCTTGAGGTCAGCCAGCTGGAGTGGGCACGCGGCTTTTTTGGCGATGCACCCCCTTCAAAGCTGACTTTTTTTACCGGCCAGGGCGTGGCGGCGGCTGCCAATGAGGTGCCTCCGGGAATGGAAACCCTGCTCTCGCGCCTGCAGCTTGACGACCCGGGCCTGCGCGCCTTGCTCAGCGACTGGCTCGCCAAGGTCTATCTCGCTGAAAAGGCCGACGATGCGTTAGCGCGTCGCCAGGAACTGCCGGCGGGTGCTGTGTTGAGCCCGCACCCCATGCAGCAAAGCTCCAATCCGTCGCGTCATCAGCCTCACCGTCGTCCTCCAGCTCGGCTGCCGCGGCTTTTGGGGAAGTCGCCAATCGCACCGGCGCAAGTTTTGACCTCTGCCGCTCGGCTGTGTGCTCAGCTGACTGCCCCGAGTCGTCCGAAGAATGGCTGCGCTTCAGCCGCGCACGCAATGACCCACCTGAGCTGGC
>CAJCHO010000099.1 GCA_903970145.1 Mycobacteriaceae bacterium
TCGTGGTAGTCGCCGGGGGTGCCGACCCGAGCTTGATCGGCGAGCCGTTGTCGCCGCCGCCGCCGCACCCTGCGAGGGCAAGACCAGTCAGTATCGTCGCCGCAAACCAGCGAGAACCGCGTGCGAGCACTCGCCTGTAGCGGTGGGCGGTGTTCGGATTCCTCAAGGGACTTGAATTCATTTGGATGGTGGTTTGTAAAAGGTCCGCATGACTGCGGGTGCGATAGCCAATGTAACGGACACCCCCTGAGGGGTCAACACGGGCAATCGGTCAGTTAGTGGGAGCGTATTGACTATGTGATTAACCGTGCATTAAGGCGCGGGCCACGCGGACGCTCGACTGCATGGGCTTAGGAGACACCGCGTTGACGGTCGGCTTGAAATCGCACCATGAATTCGGCGAACTGCCGGGCCTCGATGGCGCGCCGCATTTCACTCATCAGCCAGTGGTAGTAGAACAGGTTATGCAGCGTATTCAGGCGTGCGCCGAGGATTTCGCCGACCCGCTGCAGATGATGCAGATAGCTGCGACTGTAGTGTCGGCAGGTGTAACAGGCGCAGGTCTCATCGAGAGGTCGGGTGTCGTCCTTGTAGCGCGCGTTGCGCAACTTGATGTCGCCAAATCTGGTGAATAGCCATCCATTGCGCGCATTGCGCGTCGGCATGACGCAATCAAACATGTCTATTCCACGCAACACTCCGTCGATCAGATCTTCGGGAGTTCCAACCCCCATGAGGTAGCGCGGCTTGTCCGCGGGCAGGCGTGGCGCGGTGTGCGCGAGTACGCGCAGCATGTCCTGTTTGGGCTCACCTACAGACAGGCCACCGATCGCGTAGCCATCAAAACCGATTGAGACAAGACCTTCGAGCGACTCGTCACGCAAATCCTCGAACATGCCTCCCTGAACAATTCCAAACAGTGCATTGCGGTTCCCGAGTCGGTCGTGGGCATCGCGTGAGCGCTTTGCCCAGCGCAGCGACAGGCGCATCGAGTCGGCCGTGGCGGCGTGACTCGCCGGCCAGGGGGTGCACTCGTCAAAAATCATCACGATGTCCGAATCGAGACCGGTCTGGATGCGCATCGATTCTTCGGGCGTCAGGAAAAGCTGGTCCCCGTTGACCGGGGAGCTAAATCCCACCCCTTCTTCGCTTATTTTGCGCAGCGCACCAAGGCTCCAAACCTGAAAGCCACCTGAATCGGTGAGGATGGGTTTGTCCCAGCCGATAAAGCGGTGCAGCCCCTTGTGGGCACCTATGACCCCCAAGCCCGGCCGCAACCACAGATGGAAGGTGTTGCCCAGAATGATTGCAGCACCAAGTTCAGAGAGCTCGAGGCCAGATACCGATTTCACCGCGCCATAGGTTCCGACCGGCATGAACACCGGCGTCTCGATCGTCCCGTGAACAAGCTCAATGCGCGCGCGCCTGGCGTGGCCATCGTTGGCAATCAGCGCGAACTTCATTGGCGTGCGATCAGCATGGCGTCGCCGTAGCTGAAAAAGCGGTAGCGGGCAGCAATTGCGTGTCGATAGGCGCTGCGCATGGCCTCTATGCCTCCGAAGGCCGCTACCAGCATCAGCAGCGTCGACTTGGGGAGATGGAAATTGGTGAGCAGGATATCGACCACACGAAACCGGTAGCCGGGCGTGATAAACAGCTGCGTCTCGCCCGGGCCGGCACGCGGCACACCATCGGCGTCGCAGGCGGACTCAAGCGCGCGCAGGCTCGTCGTACCGATGGCCACGACGCGCGAGCCCCGAGTGCGCGCGGCGCGAACCGCCCCTGGCAAGCTGGCCGGAATATCGTATTGCTCGGCATGCATTACATGCTTGCTGAGGTCTTCATCGCGCACCGGCGAGAAGGTGCCAGCGCCGACATGCAAGGTCAGGCTCAGGCGCTCGACACCACGCGCATCGAGCGCGGCGAGCAGCTCCTCGTCGAAATGCAGCCCGGCAGTCGGCGCGGCGACCGCACCTGCGGCGCGCGCAAATACGGTTTGGTAGCGCATCTCGTCGACTGCATCCGGTTTGTGGCGAATATACGGCGGCAGCGGTAGCTCACCACTGCGCTCAAGCACATCCAGCACCGGCTGCACAAAGCGTAGGTTCACTAGTCCACCCGAGCAGGCCAGCACGGTGACTTCGGACTCATCGCCGAGCCGGATCGTCGTACCGGCTCGTGGTGCATGGCTGGCGCGCCACTGTGCACTCGCCTCAAACTGCGTCAGTACGCGCTCGACCAAGAGTTCGATGCGACCGCCACTATCCTTGATCCCGAAAAGGCGCGCCTTGACGACGCGGGTATCGTTGAATATGAGTAGATCACCCGCGCGAAGACGCTCGGGCAATTCGGCAATCATGCGATCGATGACAGGCGCCGCTGTACAGTCCAGCAGGCGACTGGCGCTGCGGCGATCCAGGGGATGCTGCGCGATGAGCGCCTCGGGCAGCTCAAAATCAAAGTCGGAGAGTTGCAATGTCGTGTCGTCCGGTTATCAGAGCGCAATAGTACTTTAAGCAGATGGGGACGCACCGTCGTCGGGCGAAGCTCGCTGTCCTCCGGGTCCCGGCTGTCCGGCGCTGCGCGCAGCTTCTAGTTAACCCGACGGCCTGGAAGCTCCCTGCGCCACCATGAAGCGTGCTCACGCGGGCTGCCAGAGACGGTGGCCCCACTCGCGCAGTGCGGTTGCGACGGAGCGCCCCCTTAGGTGATAATCGATGGCTTGCGCGGCGTCGTGCCGCCAGCCATCTGCCCGGGTGGTGAAATGGTAGACACGCCTGACTCAAAATCAGGTGTCGAAAGACGTGCCGGTTCGAGTCCGGCCCTGGGCACCATGTATGAGAGCGGCGCCAAAATGGTGCTGCCCTAACAAGCTTTAGACGGCGATGATGTTCTTGCAGTACCTAGCCACTAGTGCATCGCTGGTAAGCAGCTTAGACAACTGACTCTCGAAACCAGGTTTCGAAAGCAGTGCCGGTTCGGCCTGGGACGCCCCCCAGAATCGCGCGCATCAGGGGCCAACGGATTTGACGGACGAGCCCGGATTCCAGTCCTGCAGATCGAGAAGGCCGCGCAAGGGTCCGATGTGCTTCTCATAGTGGCGCCAGCGCTCGCGCGAACTCGTGAACAATTTCTGGCGCACTTGCCAATTGCTCGCCGAAGCCACGCGACGCTTGGTATCCTGAAAGTTCAGGCAGCGCTCGTCCCACTCGAGACCCGCAAAGGCCACGATTTTTTTGATCCAGACATCCGGCTCGTTCAGGAAGGTCTCATAGGGAACATCGAGGATTGCGCCCGCGGGAAGTACCGCGTGCCAGTGTTCCATCAGTCGAACGTACTGGCGATAGTAGTGGGCAAGGTGCTCCAGATTAATCGCATGACCGTGCCCCCCGGGGAAATTCTGAAAGTAGATCGACAGGCAGGTGTCGATCGGATGGCGCAGCGTGTGGATGATCGGAACCCGCGGAAATGCCGAGTGGATCAGGCCGATATGCAGGAAGTTTGCCGGGGCCTTATCCACTACCTTGCGGGCACCAGTCGAAAGCGATGCAAGCAGGCCGAGGTAACGCTTGGCCTGATCGCGCGCGACGCCGGTTCCCGGGCCGGCGCCGGCTTCGCGCGCTTTCTCAAGGCTCGCCGCCTCCTGTGTCCAGAAGGTCAACTCCCCGGCGCCGAAGGCCTCAGGATGCGAGGCGATAACCTGCTCGACGAGCGACGTTCCTGAACGCATCATCCCGAGAACCATCACCGGACGGCTGGAGTCGCTCGCACCGCGAACATTGGCGAATGCGGCACGATCATAGGTGGCGCTGAGTCGGTCGACGAGTTCGACCATTTTTTGCGGATCGTAGGCCTGATAGGTTTTCTGACGGAGTTCATTGGCGCGCCGATAGTTGGAAAAGGCGCGATCGAAGTCCTTGGTGTCGTCGCAAAACTTGCCCATCGCAAAACGCAGGTCAGCCTCCTCGCCCGACTGCAGGCCGCTGCGAGCAATCTTGTCGGCGTTGGCGAGCCACGAGCTATCGGCAACCGTCATCTTGCGCAGGTCGACCAGTTTCGCCCACGCGATCGGGTCCTTGGGCTGTTGCTCGAGCGCGCGGCGATAGAGCTCCTCGGCCTGAGTGAACTCGCCGTTCAGGCTCGCCAGCTGTCCTCGCCCGACCAGAGCGAGACTGTTATTGGGATCAATCCGGAGCGCCTCGAGATAGGCCGCCTCGGATCGATCGAACTCGCCAAGGCACAGGAGCATGAGGGCCCGATTGGAGTGGGCCTGGCCGAATCCGGGATCGATCTGGACCGCCTTGGCGAATGCCTGTTCGGCCTCTTCGAGACGCCCCTGCGAGTAAAGCACGGTACCAAAGCCAAAGTGCGCAACAGCGCTCTCTGGCCAGACTTCCGTTGCCCTTCGATAGCAGGCGACGGCCTCGGCCGGTTTACCCTTCAGGACGCGTTCCTGACAAAACGCAATAAATGACACCTCGTCGGCGTCCACCGCCAGCTTGCTTGAGGGCGCCGCGACAGGTTCGTGCCTTTGCCGTTGCAACTGCCCCGCGAGCTGCTGGGTCAACTGCTCGCCAAGCTGAGCATCAATGTTATTGCGCAAGAGCGTCGCCGCGAATGAGCGTGTCAGGCGATACTGCTGATAGGAATTCAGCTGCATGCCGCGCGTGAGATCCTCGGCACGGCGAAACAGCGAGGCAACTTCGGCGCTGCTGCCTTCCGGATTGGCTTGCACGCGGGTGAGTACGACTTTGGCGAAAAACATTCCGAGCGAATTCCCAAGCTTGGTCGCAGCGCCGGCATCGATGAAAGCGGGCCACTTCACGCCTGGGTCTCCAAATCTATCCTCGCTCGGTTGGAATCTACGGATCGCGATCGCGCCAAGAAACGACGCTTCGGCCCTGAATTCTAGCCGATTGTCGTCGTAATCAAGCGGCTGCTCGCTCGCTGCCGCCTCGCAGGTGAGCGGCCGCCGGATGAGGTCAGCTTGCTATAATCCTTGATCAGAGCTAGCCGTGAACGCCACGTCCGGCTGGCGGGTGTATCAAAGGAGAAGTCCATGTCGATGGCCGATCGCGACGGGTTCATCTGGAAGGATGGCAAGCTTGTGCCATGGCGCGACGCAACCACGCACGTGCTGACCCATACGCTCCACTATGGCATGGGTGTGTTTGAGGGAGTCCGCGCCTATCGGCAACCGGACGGCTCGACCGCAATTTTTCGGCTTGAAGATCACACCCGGCGGCTGTTTAATTCCGCCAAGATCTTCCTGATGGATATTCCCTTTAGCGAATCCCAGATCAATGAAGCCCAGCGCGAGACCGTGCGCGCCAACAAACTCGAGTCCTGCTATCTGCGTCCACTCGCGTTCTACGGGTCGGAAAAGATGGGCGTCGCGGCCCGCGGCAACACGGTCCACGTTGCGATCGCCGCGTGGCCCTGGGGTGCCTATCTTGGCGAGGAGGGTCTGTCCCGCGGGATCCGCGTTAAGACCTCGTCGTTCCAGCGCCACCACGTCAATGTGACCATGTGCCGCGCCAAGGCTTGCGGAAACTACATCAACTCGATCCTCGCAAATCAGGAGGCGACGATGAATGGTTACGATGAGGCGCTGCTGCTGGACGTGAATGGCTATGTCGCCGAGGGCGCGGGCGAGAACCTGTTCATCGTCAAGGATGGCGCGCTGGTCGAACCAGAGGTTACCTCGGGACTGATGGGAATCACGCGCACAACGATAATCAAGTTGGCTGCCGACCTGGGTATCCCTTTTAGTTCACGCCTGATGACACGCGACGACGTCTATCTTGCCGATGAAGCCTTTTTCACGGGTACGGCGGCCGAGGTAACGCCTGTGCGCGAACTCGACGATCGCACCATCGGCGCGGGCAGCCGCGGACCGATCACCGAGAAGCTCCAATCCGCGTTCTTCGACGTGGTCAACGGCAAGAATCCCCGCTACTCCCACTGGCTATCCAAGGTATGAGCGCTCCCATCCACACCTCCGCAAACCCGCCTGACGGCGCCGTCGAACTGGGGGCTGAAGACCTGCCCGCCTTTTGCCCGAATAAGTCCATGACGCTCTGGAACGAGCACCCCCGGGTGTATCTGGACGTGACCAAGACCGGCAGCGCCAGTTGTCCCTATTGCGGTACCCAGTATCGCCTAAAGCCCGGCACCGTCGTGCACGGTCACTAAGCGCGGCGGCTGCGGTAGCGCGCGTCCGGTCACCTGGATTCGCATGCCTTGCTCATGAAGCTTCTCATCGTCGCGCCCAACTGGATTGGCGATGCGGTGATGACGCAACCGCTGCTCGCACTGCTCAAGCGGAACTCGAGCTGTTCCATTACCGTGCTCGCTCCACGCGGACTGTGCGCCGTCTACGAGGCCATCGCCGAGGTGGACGCGCTCATACCGAGCGATTTTGAGCACGGGCAGCTGCAGTGGGGGGCGCGACGCAAGCTTGCGCGCGAGCTGCGCGCCGAGTCCTTCGACTGCGCCTACATTCTGCCCAACTCCTTCAAGTCAGCTCTCGTTCCCTGGCTGGCCGGCATTGGCCGCCGGGTCGGTTATCGCGGTGAAGCGCGCGCTGTGCTGTTGACCAGAGCGCTGCGCCAGGGTGAGCCCCATGAGGCGATGCTGGCCCACTACGCGCGCCTGGCCGGTGAAATTACTGGCGCCGCGACTGTGCCGCAGCTGACAGTCTCTGAGGCGGCGAGTCGAGCGGCCTGCGCAGCTTTTGGAATCAGGCCGAATTCACCGTTCATCGCTTTGTGCCCTGGCGCCGAATACGGTCCCGCCAAGCGCTGGCCGGCGCGGCACTTTGCAGCACTGGCTGAGGCGGTCGCTCGTGCTGAGCCCGATACCCAGGTGGTGCTCGTCGGTGGACCGGGTGATCGCGACATTGCCGGGGAGATCACCCGTCAGAGCAAGGCCACGCTGATCGATCTGTGTGGACATACCTCGCTCGGCGAGGCGATTGCACTTCTGGCCGCCGCAACGGGGGTCGTCAGCAATGATTCCGGCCTGATGCATGTCGCTGCGGCCCTCGGTCGCCCCCAGGTCGCGGTTTTTGGATCGAGCGACCCACGCCACACACCTCCCAATTCCGCACGGGCACAGGTAGTATGGCTGCATCTGGACTGCAGCCCGTGCTTTGCGCGGGTCTGTCCGCTTGGGCACTTGCGCTGCCTCAATGAGATCGAGCCAGAGCGCGTCCGGGCGGCGCTTGGCCAGCTCCTGTAGGCGTTTTTGTCAAGATCGACTGCCGATGCCCAACCTGAAGCCGCTGCATGCATCTCCGGACGATGCCGAGCAAGCCTTCTACGAGGCGCTTGAGAACGCCAATATCGAAGCCTTGATGGACCTCTGGTCGGAGGATGACGAGATCGTGTGCGTACATCCCAACGGAGTACGACTGGTTGGACATGTCGCCGTCCGCAATGGCTGGAAGGCGCTGTTTGCCAGTGGTCCGGTAAACATGCGCCGCAGCGAAGTCCAGGTCATGCAAAGTGGAATGGTCTCGGTTCACTCCGTAATCGAGCAGGTAATCGTCGCTCACGAGGGCGGTACCGCAGTAGTTCAGGTTTACGCGACCAATGTCTATTTCAAGGGTCCGCAGGGCTGGCGCATGGTCCTGCATCACGCGTCGACAACTCCGCCCGAACAGGTCGCGACTATCCCTGGCGAGACCCCCAAGATGCTGCACTAGGTGTCATGGTGAGCCTTGAATACCTGGCGCCGCGTTGGCTACCTGGCGGCCACGCCCAGACGATTGTGCCGGCCACCCTCGTTCCTATCGCCTCGCCCATTTTTCGCCGCGAACGCGTCACCACCCCCGACAATGATTTCATAGACTTCGATTGGCTGGCCGGTGCCAGCGCCGGCGCGCCTCTGGTCGTGCTTTTCCACGGCCTCGAGGGTAGTTCACAGAGCCACTACTGCCGCACGATCATGAGCGCCGTGGCGCGGCTGGGCTGGCACGGTGTGGTCCCCCACTTTCGTGGCTGCTCGGGTGAGATCAACCGCGCCCCGCGCTTTTACCATTCGGGCGATGCCCGCGAGATCGACTGGATGCTCACCCAGGTCCGCGCGCGCCTGCCCGGTACGGAACTTCTTGTGATCGGGGTTTCGCTCGGAGGGAACGCGCTCCTGCGCTGGCTGGGTGAATTCCCGGAACGCGCGCACGATTGGGTACGGGCAGCCGCCGCGATCTCGACCCCCCTCGATCTGGCTGCCGGTGGCCACGGACTGGCGCGCGGCTTTAATCGCGTCTACACACGCTCGTTCTTGCGGACGCTCAAGGCCAAATCGCTCCTTAAGCTGGAACAGTTCCCGGGATTGTTCGACGGTACCCGAATGCTTGCCGCACGCAATCTGCACGAGTTCGACAACGTGGTTACCGCCCCGCTGCATGGCTATCGCGATACCGACGACTACTGGTCGCGCGCCTCGAGTAAACCAATCCTCGGACAGCTGACCGTGCCGACGCTTGTTTTGAACGCAAAAAATGATCCCTTCTTGCCAAGCCATGTGCTGCCAGCGCCAAGCGAAGTCGCACCCTGCGTGCACCTCGAGTATCCAAGTGAAGGAGGTCACGTCGGATTTCTCGGACGCAGCAACGGCATGAACTGGCTGCCTGAGCGCGTATTGCATTTCTTTGGCGTCCAAGGCTGATGGACGAGCTGGTTCGCCAGGGACTCGCGCGCTGGCCCAATGTCCCTGACTGCTACGGATGGCTGGCACTGGATGCTCGCGGCCGCTGGCGCGTGGGCCAGGAGCGTCAGGCGATCACCCACACGGCCACGATCGGCTTCATCGGTCGCAACTACTTTTGCGATGACGCCGGTCGGTGGCTCTTCCAGAATGGTCCGCAACGCGTATTCGTCGATCTTGAATACACACCGCTGGTGGAGCGCGTCATCCCGGCGGGCCAGGTACTGGCCCTGCGCGACCACACCGGACGTGAATGCAGACAGCCGCAGGCAGTCTGGATCGACGACGGCGGCAGCTTTCTCGTTCGTACCGATGCCGGGGTTGGACTGGTCCACGATCACGACAGTGCGCTCCTGCTTGAACTGGTAAAGCGCCGCGACGGGACCGCGATCGGTGACGAAGAGCTGCTTAGCTGCCTTGACCCTGCTCGCAGCGAGCCAATGGCTGATCTCGCGCTCTTCTGGCCGGGCGCGGTGGACCTTTTGCCGATAGAGCTAGTTGCCCGCCAGCTGGCACCCAGTCGCCTGGGATTTATCCAGCATCCACGCGCGCCCGAGGCTCGCCCGCCCGATTAGCCGCCCGACTTCGAGCCGTCTTTCTGCAGGTCGGCCCACTCAGCCTTTAGCTCCTTTAAGCGCGCGTCGATCTCGGAAAGCGCGTAAAAATCGCCGCCTTCGGAACGGCGCGCGAGATTGAGCTGCTCGATGGCAGCGCGCACGCTGCCCTTGAGGTAGTACTCTTCCGCCAGCGCCTGGTGCTCGAGCAGCGACTTGCCCTGCGCCTCGTAACTCTTGGCAAGCAGGTCATAGAGCTTTGACTCCGAGTGATACTGGGCAATCTGGTCGCGCAGGAACTCGATCGCCTCCGGGTGGCGTGCCGCCTGCTGCAGCGCTTCGACATATTGGTAGCTCAGCGAGCGCGACTGCGGGAATCGTGCGAGCCCGGTGTGGGCCAGGGCGATCGCGCCATCTACGTCCTTTGCGGCCAGCTTGATATCGACCGCCAGGCTGTCGACTATGAAGTCCGGATCGCTGACCAGGCTGCGCACACGGGCCAGCTCTGTCTGGGCGCCCGCATAGTCCTTTTGCTGCATGCGCACCAGAGACAGCCCATAGTGGATGGCCGCAGCGTTGGCGTACTTGCCCGTCTTAATCTGGTCTTCAAGGCCGGTTCGCACATCGCGCAACTCCTGGACGGTCTCAGCCTGCAGCACGCGCAGACGCGCGCGTATCAGATTGAAATCGAGGCTGTCGGGCCGCTGGTGGTAGGGGGCGTCGTGGATGCGTCCCTGAATGTCGGCAATTCGCTCGGTCGTCACCGGATGGTTGTGCAGCCATTCGGGCGCGCCGTTTTCGTAAATCGCCGTGGCCTGTTGCAGGCGCAGGAAAAACTCCGGCATGGCGGTAACGTCAAAACCCGCTTCCTGCAGGATCTGGAAACCGACCCGGTCGGCCTCGCGTTCGGCGTCACGACTGAAAGCGAGTTCCGAGTGGAGCATGTAGTTCTGGCTCATCATGATGCTCGCCTCGCCGGCGCTGGGGTTGCCAGACTTGGCTATGGCGAGCGCACCTAGCAGCATCCCGGCGAGCGCTATCAGGCTCGTCTGCTTGTCATGGCCCATGCCGCGTGCGACGTGCCGCTGGATCACGTGACCCATTTCGTGGCACATCACCGAGGCAAGCTCGGACTCGGATTGGGTGACGATGATCAGGCCGCTGTAGACAGCGATGAAGCCGCCTGGCAGTGCGAAGGCGTTGATGCCAGGATCGCGCAGAAGGAAAAATTCTATCGGCTGGGTGCCAGGTGGCGCGTGTGCAATCAGATTCGCGCCGAACTGATTGAGGTACTCGGTACTGGGTGCGTCCTCCCAGATATCACCATCGGCGCGCGCCTCGCGCATGATCTCTTCGCCGAGCTTGCGTTCCATCGCCGGCGACAGGTCCTCGGAGGCAGAGTCTCCAAGAGTGGGCAAATTGTTCGAGAGCTGGGTGAACCCGGCCACCGGATATGTCGCGAGCGCGCCGCATAGGAGCGTAACGAACGCCATTCTGGCGCGCCTGGCCAGGCAATAGTGTCGCAAATTCATGGTGATATGATAGTACAAGCTCCTGCTGCGCCAGCGCAGGCGGGTGTCGCGCCGCAGCGATCCAAATGCTCTCTTAAGAAAAGCAGCGCTATGGCAAGCAGCGAAAAAACTCTCTCGCACTTCGATGACCAGGGGCAAGCTCATATGGTCGATGTCGGTGCAAAGGAATTCACGCGTCGCGCGGCGCTGGCAAAGGGCAGCATCCTTATGAAGCCTCAGACCCTTGAAGTAATTCGCGGCGGCACCGCCGGCAAGGGCGACGTTCTCGGCATTGCACGCGTCGCTGCCATCCAGGCCGCCAAAAAGACATCCGATCTGATCCCGCTTTGCCATCCGGTGAGCCTGACGGCCGTCGAAGTCAGCTTTGAAATCGATGCCGGTCACACGTGTGTGCATTGCAGTGTGCGCGCCGAATCTGTCGGTCAGACTGGCGTAGAGATGGAGGCGCTCACCGCCTGTCAGGTGGCACTCCTGACGATCTATGACATGTGCAAAGGCATCGAACGCGGCATGACGATTTCCAATGTCGGCCTCATGGAAAAGTCCGGCGGGAAATCGGGCAGCTGGCGACGTACGCCCTAGCGGCCTGTTACCAGGGATTCAAAGCGAGCATGTCGACGATCGCGCCAGTCTGGCGATCGATGATGACGGCACAGTCTCCGACCTTGCCGCGCAGCGGCACGTAGCCAAGCTCATTGTCGCGATCCGCGTAGCGGGCGAGGCGTTTGAGCTCGCCGGGGTCAGCCTTGGGATTTTTTTCGCGCAACTGCGCGAGCGGCTTCAAGTGCTTTTTGACCTCGTCACTGCCGGCCGAGTACGGGAAATAGTACTGCGGCATTTGCGGCAGGTCCGAGCCACCGATCACCGCGCTCATGGTCACCTTGCTGCGCTCGGCTGAATCCGTCGGCATTTTGGCATAGACGACGACCGGACCCGTGACGGGGATCGAGCGGAACTGCGCGTTCTCGGCCTTTGCGGCACTGCTGCGCTCGACGTCGTTGGCAAGCACCATGTCAAAGCGGTCCACGTTATAGACGATGTAGGCGGGTCGCGCGATGAATACCGCATAGCCGCCGTAGGCCAGAGCGCACAACTGGACTATCGCCACGCACGTGAGGTCAAAGCGCAGCGACTTCTTCTTGGGGTTGAAAATGATCAGGGTGATGAAGGGCCCGAGCGTCACGTCGATGCCGAGCATCATCAGGAAAATCCCGGTCACGCCGGTCAGCGTCGCGTAGGGCGAGGGATACCAGATGAAGAACACCACCACCACGAGTATCGCCGCGACGCACAGCGAAATCCCCATATGAACAAGGCTGGCATAGACGCGAACGGGCACGCGGCGCGGTGTCTTCACGTCTGGGGCATTGATGGCGGGCCCGGATGTCGTCGAGTCGCTCATGGTCTCTTTGGCCGGCAAGCTATTGGAACGAGAGCGCCCGCCCGGCGGTGGGCAAGGCGCTACGAAAGCGGCCTTTTATTCTAGCGGCAATTCGCCGGAGCGTATTTGGCGAGCATCGTGCCGGGATTGGTCGGCAAGCCTTGCGCGGTTGCGACGACGTTGGAGACCGAGGCACAAGCCCAGTCGATCGGTCCCGATTGACCAACGGCGAGCGCCGTCTTGTTGATGCTCGGGGTCAAGGTAAGCGTGTTTGCCCCGGTCAGCGCGGGCAGCGCGGTGGTGCTGTAGGTGACGGTGATGTAGGTATTGACTCCGAGTCCGACGTTGGTGACGTACTTGGTCGCAATGAACTGGTAACCCAGGTCGGTAATCATGTTTGTCGAGTTGAAGTTCTCGGCTACCGCGAGCATATCGGCGTCGGCCAGGATGATGCCTTCTGTGACCTTGGATCGGATCGTGTAGTCGGTGTAGGCGGGCAGCGCGATCGCCGCGAGGATGCCAATAATTGCGACTACGATCATCAGTTCGATCAGCGTGAATCCTGTGGCCAGCTTTTTCACGATCACTCACTCCGAAGTAGTAGGCGCGGCCAGCCGCGCATCGTCCGGGGGTCCTGGTAGTCGCTGCACGTGCGCCCGATATCGCCGCGTCCAGCCGTGCCATTAGTCTCCTGCCACGAGTCGGCAGGGTTTCATCAGGTGAGTCTATGAAAAAGGGCGCCGAAGCGCCCCCTTCCCTCGTTCTTCGCTACCCAGCCCCAACCGATTATGCTGGTCAGAACCGGGCTGCGAGACTTAGCGGCAGTTCGCCGGAGCGTACTTGGCGAGCATCGTGCCGGCAGCGCCGACCACCAGGCCCTGGCCGGTCGCAACAACGTTGGTCACCGAAGCGCAGGCCCAGTCAATCGGACCGATCGAAGTGGTAGCCAGCGCAGCCTTGTTGACGTTCGGGGTGAGCGTCAGCGTATTGGCACCAACCAGGGTCGTGATACCGCCAGCAGCGGTCTGGTAGCCGATCGTCACGAGACCAGCGGCACCGATGGTGATGGAGCTCACGTACTTGGTTGCGGTAAAGCTGAATCCGGCGGCGGTGTTGCTGGTAGCAACGATACCGTTGGACTGGAAGGTTTCAGCGACAGCCAGCTTGGCGGCTTCGGCCTGAACCAGACCTTCAGACACCTTCGCACGCACCGTGTAATCCTGGTACGCAGGCAGCGCGATTGCAGCAAGAATACCGATAATCGCAACCACGATCATCAGTTCGATCAGCGTAAAGCCCTTTTGAATCTTTTTCATCTCAATCTCCGTGGAAAGGGGGCGAGAGGGATCTCTCTCGGTGTACATCAACGCAAGCACCGTGCCAGCGCGAAATCGCATCCAATTCACAGTTAACGTCGTGAATCGACAACGAAATTTAGAAGAATTAACGCTTCAAAGTCAACACCTGACAATTTTGGTCAGGGTAGCGCACGAATTGTCAGTCGGTCTTGGGAATCAGGCGGAGCGCCCCGGCTATTTGATACAGACCATCCGTACCTGTTTCAGATCGGTCAGACCCATCAGCACCTTCTCCAAACCGTCCATTTTCAGGGTGCGCATACCCTCGGAAATGGCGGTGGTGAACATCTCCGCCACACGGGCGTGTTCCTGGATGTTCTTCTTGATCGCATCGGTTCCGGAGAGTAGCTCATGCAGGCCCACCCGGCCCTTGTAACCGGTGCCCCCACATTTCTCACAGCCTTTGGTCCGGTAGAAGCTCAACTTGCCGTTCTTGCCGTATTCCTTGAGCCAGCCTTCGTACATGCGCTTGGCCTCGCCCTGCGGATCCTTCTTCCACTCCTCCGTGTTGCGCAACTCCTCGGCATATTCGGTCATGAAGTTCTTCACTTCAGCCTGATCGGGCTGGTACTCCTCCTTGCAGGAGCACAGGCGCTTGGCCAGACGCTGGGCCAGCACACCAAGTAGCGCGTCCGCAAAATTAAACGGGTCCATCCCCATGTCAAGCAGCCGGATGATAGATTCCGGAGCGCTGTTGGTGTGCAAGGTGGCGAACACCAGGTGACCCGTGAGAGAGGCCTCGATGCCGGTTGCGACCGTCTCCTTGTCGCGCATTTCACCAACCATGATGATGTCCGGATCGGCACGCAGAAACGACTTCATCACGGTCGCAAAATCAAGGCCGGCCTTGCGATTGACCTGGACCTGGCGCAAGCCCTTTTGGGTGATTTCAACCGGATCCTCGGCCGTCCAGATCTTGGTCTCAGGGGTGTTCAAGTGCCCCAGCACCGAATGTAGAGTCGTCGTCTTGCCCGAACCAGTCGGTCCGCATACGAAGAACAAGCCGTAAGGTTTGCTGACGATCGCCTTCAGGCGCTCGAGATTATGGGTAGTGAGCCCCAACTTATCTACGGGAATCGGCTCACCCGCAGCAAGAATACGCATGACAATGTCTTCGACGCCGCCAGCTGAAGGGATCGTCGCGACCCGCAACTCGATGTCCAGCGGCCCGAATTTCTTGAACTTGATCTTGCCGTCCTGCGGCTTGCGCTTCTCGGAGATGTCGAGATCGCACATGATTTTCAGGCGAGCGACGAGAGGCGAGCGATAGCTCGCCGGGACCTCGATGTAGGGCACGAGCGAGCCATCCTTGCGAAAGCGGATCTCGGTCTTGGCCTTGCCCGGATAGGGCTCGATATGGATATCGGACGCTCCCTGCTGGTAGGCATCGATGATGATCTTGTTGACGAACTTCACGAGCTCGTTGTCAGCCGCTGCCGAGACATCGTCGCCGTCGCCAATCTCGGTGCCCGAGTCGGAGTCCTCAAGATCGCTCAGCATGCTGCCGATCGAGGAGCTGGTGAATTCATCGCCAAACAGCTGATCGAGCGTCTTCTTGAATTCCTCGCGTGTCGTGACCCGATAGTCGACCTTGGAGGCTTTGGGGAAAATATTGCCGACTACGCGCGACGAGCGGATGCGCTCGGGGTCCATGGCGAGAATCACAAGTCCGGTCGGGCCATCTTCGATGGGCATCCATTCTGACGACTCGACATAGTCGCGCTTTAGGGACTTCAGAAGATCGATCGGCTTGATGCGGTCGATCTTGAAGGGTTCATAGCTCACGCCGAAGAACTTGGACAGCGACTGCCCGATCGCCTCACGCTTGACCTGAAATTCCTGGACGAGCACCGTCTCGATGTCGATGGCCTTGCGCCGCGCCGAATTGGTCGCGAGCGTCATTTCTTCGGCCGACAGCACCGCATTGGCAATCAGTCCGTCGTACTTGGTCCGCGGCCCAACGGCAACCCCGGCCGCCTTGGTAACGAGCTCTTCTTCCTTCTTGCGATTGCGCATGGCGATCGCAAGCGTCTTGCAAAGCTCTTCGATGCCGTCGACCTCGATCTCGCCGAAGGGCTGGCCCGCCTTGTTGTTGATGATCTGGACCACGCCGATAAGCTCACCCTCGCCGCCATCCTTGGCGGCTTCGGCAACGATTGGCGCGGCGAGCACCTGCTTGGTTCGATAGCCGGTGCGCTTGTCGACTTCTTTCAAGAACTTGAGATCGCTGTGGATGGCTTTGAGTTCGGCCTCGTCGTAGATATCGGTCACGTTCACGATGGCACGAGCATGGGCGGCGTAGCCGGCAATGCTGGCCGCCGAAATCGGCAGCTTCAGGTCGCGAAACGCGTTCAGGCCGGTCTTGACCTTGGAGATGATCGATTTGCCATCTTCGCTGACAACGTAGATCGTCAGGCGGTCGGCATTGAAGACGCGGCAAATGTCGCCGCTGACCTCGAGGATGATCTCGTCAATGTTCTGCGTCGCGTGGACGCGATTGGTCACATGCTGGAGATTCTTCGAGAACAGCAGCTTGACGTTGAGCTCGCGTGCAGCCCCCGCACCCTTGGCCGCCGGCTTGTCGGTCGCTCCCCCCACCACTGCACTCATTCCCGTCCTTCCGTCTCCAGGGCGCACACTATCCTTGGCTTGATTCGCGCGCACCGTAGAGTCCACCAACCAGCACGGCAGCCCGGAAACCGTGCTGCGCGAGGAGAAAAGCCGCTGCGGCGCTGCGTCGTCCGCTCTGGCAATAAGTGATGTATTCGCTGCGCGTGTCGAGCACCGTCAAGGCATGCCGCAACTCGCCCAGGGGAATATTCACCGCTCCCTGTATTCTGTCATGCTGGAATTCGGAAGGAAAGCGCACATCGAGCCATTGTGCCCCTCTTGCGACCCGGCGACCGGCCTCAAAAAAGCTGATTTCAGTCAAAAGCGGGCGCTTTAAGAGCTCCTCGAAGTCATGCTTGGACAGGCGTAACAGACGCCCGTCAGTCTTCATGGTGGCTGTGGCGTTGCGCGAGCCCTCGGCGATCAGGGCCTCCTCGCCAAAAGCATCGCCCGCCTTGAGATCAGCCAGTGGCATGTCTACACCACCGACAAAGCGGGTTACGCGAACGCGCCCGGCATCAACGACGTAATAAAAGTCGCCCGGACCGCCTTCCCGGACCACCACATCGCCGCGCCGCGCCTCGATCGGGACAAAGCGCTTGAGCAACTCAGCGATATGGGCCGGCGGCAGGGCCCGGAAAACGCCCGAAGTGAGGGCATCGACGCTAAAAACCTCGGCAAAACTGCTCCAGTCGACGGTGGCCTGCTCGGGCTTGTGCTCGTCGCGCGCCACGCGCGGCAATTCAAGCTGGCCGATCGACTCGATCTGGTTCCAGGTGACCATGATGTCGATCAAATCGTCATCGATGCGCACCACTTCAATCTGCTCGAGCGCGCGCAACTGCACATCCGGTTCGCCTTTGGCCAAAGGCAGGCGAGCTGCGGCACTGCCGGCGGCGATGCGCACGCGCGTGCCCGCCGGACTGACCGACTCGACCGAGCCGCGTGCGAGGTAACTCGATTGTTCGGTGCGCGCCGAGCCGGCCAAAGGATCGGTGCCGGCAGGCAGCACCTCACTGCGGCAAAAGCTCGCCAATTCCTGTAGCCGCTCGTCTGACAGCGCGCTAAACGGCTCAAAGCCGCGCAGCGTGGAGGCGGACAAGGAGGCCATGGCTATTTCCGCCCTAAATCTCGAAAACCTGGCCGTTTTGCAGCATTCGCGGATTGAACTCTCCCGCGTCGTCTTCGATTTCCTGCATCGTCAGCTCGATTTCACCCGGTTTGAGATGGGTGATGAAAATCTCGGGCTCGCGCTCCAGACGCGCCAGTTCCTCGGCCAGCATGGAGGGGCACAGGTGCTTGGAGACTTCGGCGAGAGCCCGTTCCCGATTGCAGAATGCCGTCTCGATAATCAGGTAGCGCAGATCGCGCATGCGATTGATGATCGGCCAGAATGCATCGTTGGTGCTAGTGTCCCCGGTGAAGGCCAGGGCTGCACCCGACGGACTGGAGAGGGCATAGCCAATCGCGGGTACTGTGTGATTGGCCGGCAGCGCCGTAAAAGTGCGTGCGCCGATCGTGACGGACTCCCCGACCTTGAGCGGCACGTATGACATGAAGGGCTGGGTCGGACTCGGAATGACGGTGAAATCGGGCCAGACCTGCCAGTTGAAGATGTGCTCAGTAAGCGTCGCCAGCGTTTCCGGCAGCGCATGGACCATCAAGGGGCGACTGCGCATACCGCCAGCGGTATCGACCAGAAACGGGATCGAGCAGATGTGATCCAGATGGCTGTGGGTCAGAAACACATGGTCGATCTGGGTCAGCTCGGCAAGCGTCAGGTCGCCCACACCCGTGCCGGCATCGATCAGGACGTCGTGGTCGACCAGAAGCGAGGTGGTGCGCAAGTGGCGCCCACCGATCCCGCCACTGCAACCCAGTATCCGTACTTTCATGAGGCAGATCGTAGCCGCGCTACGCTCACTTATCTGTGAATTTAGTCACGCCCGTCCAATTGGCCTCGGGGGGATCCGCCCGCCATTTGGCGATTGCTTCAAGAAACACCTTGTAGAGTCCTCGATCCGGTGACATACGCCGCAAATTCATGAGCTGCAATTCGGCCTGATCCCACTGCTGGGCGCGATAGGCTTTTAAGGTTTGATGCCAAAGCTTCAATTCGTCCATCGTACTCTTATCGACGTCGGCTTCGAGGCCAACCGGCTCGAAAATGGCAACCGGTTCATCCTTGCCCTTGACCTGGACCCTGTCGATCTCGCGAAACACGATGCCGTGGACTGCCTTCTTGGTCGGTTCGGGCACGAGGATGCCCACGCCGTAATGCTTGGTCTTACTTTCAAGGCGCGAACCCAGATTGACCGCATCACCCATGACTGTATAGGCCCGGCGAATTTTCGAGCCCATGTCGCCGACCTTCATGGTGCCGGTTGAGAGGCCAATGCCGATTTCGATGACTGGCCAGCCCCGCGCCTTGAATCCCTCGCTCAGTCTCAGCACTTCGGCCTGCATGGCCATTGCGGTATTGACGGCCTCCTGGGCATGATTGGCGTCCGCCACCGGCGCGCCCCAGAAGGCCATGACCATGTCGCCGACATACTTGTCGATCGTGCCGCGCGACTTCTGGATCAGCACCGACATCGCTGTCAGATACTCGTTGATGTATTCGGCCAGCGCCTTGGGATCCAGGCTCTCCGAGATGGTTGTGAAGCCGCGCACATCGGCAAACATGACCGTAAGGTCCTCGCTACGGCCTTCCATGCTGTAGTCGCGCGGGTTGCGCGACATTTCCTCGACGAGTTCAGGCGGCACATAGGAGCCAAACAGGCCGGTCAGCTCGCGCTTGCTGCGCGACTCGACGAAGTAGCCGTAGGTGATGTCGAGCACGAAAATCGCGAGGATCAGCAAGAGCGTGCCCGCCAGCGGCAGCACCACACCGTAGTGAAAAATCAGCAGATTCAGGCCGACTACCAGAATCGTAACGATCAAGGTCAGGATGACCGTGCGCACCGCCGACAGGAAGGGCAGCGCGAAGGCGAGCAATAAGCCGACCACCAAAAGACTCATCACCTCGGCGCCCAGGGCGTAGTCCGGCATGGTGCGGATCGAGCCCTCGATCATTCCCGCAATGAGGTTGGCGTGGACCTCAACTCCGGGATAGACCTTGTTGACCGGTGTCGAGCGCATATCGTTCAATCCGAGCGCGGTCGTGCCGATGAGAACGATCTTGTTGGTCAACTCGCCAGGCTTGACGCGGTCGTTGAGAACATCCGAGAGCGATATGTACTTGAATGATCCCCCAGTCGGCCCACCCGGGCCGCGATAGGGGACAAGCGTCGTCACATTGCGATCGACCGGAATTCGCACACTGGTATTGGTGCCGGGCGCGGGCAGGTTAATCGACACGAGACCCGAAAAATCGCGCCGTAGCCAGCTCTCTTCCGGAAAACCGGGTTGCACCCCGGGGGATCCGAGCAAAGTGCGCATGACCGCCAGCGATAGTGACTCGTAGTACTGGTGATCGTATTCGACGAGCATCGGCACGCGCCGCACATTGCCATCGTCGTCTTCGATCGGATTGAAGTGGCCCGCGCCGGCGGCCGCCTTCTGCAGTTCGGGCAGATTGGCACCGTAGCCGTTCCACACCGTAAAGGCGATCGGTCGACCCTTGAAGGTTCCTTCCGGCAAGACGGGCTCAGGCAGAGTGCCGGTGGTCCGCCCCCCCAGCTCACTGGTGAAGTAATAACCGAGCACGACCCGGCGGTTACGCAGCGAATCGGCGAAGGCGCGGTCGAAATCAAGAGACGGGCGCAGACGCTCCAACTGTGTCTGAAAGGCCGGTACATCGCGCAATTCGTTCTTGGCGAGCTCGTCCATGTGCGCAAGCCCGCTCGAGGGATCGCGCTCAGCCCAGACAATATCGAAGCCTACCAATTCGACTTTGTGGACATCGAAGAGCTTGTCGATGATGCGCGCCATCTTGTCGCGCCCCCACGGCCAGTGCCCAACCTCCTCGATACTCTTTTCGTCGATATCGAGGATGACAATGTCAGGATTGAGCGTGCGCGGCATGGTAGCCCGCAGGCGCGCATCGTAGAGCGCGAAGTCGATGCGGTCGATCGCGCCCAGATGGATGAGACCCGCCGTATTGGCGAGAAACAGCAGCAGGATCGACAGCCCGATCAGGATACGCGGCAGGTTCTGTTTCAAGGCAGGCGCGGCGAGGCGTATCGCAGAGTGGTGGCTGGTGCGCAGATCGGGCTGCTAGGCTCCCCCTACTTGAAGAAGAACTCCATCTTGGTACCCGAGAGTTCCAGGATGTCATGGTTGTTCAGCGCATGGGCCTCAAGGCTCAGGGCCTTGCCATTGACAACCGGGAAGGTCGAGCCTTCGACGTGGGTGATGAAATACCCCTGAGGCCGACGCGTGATCACGGCCACCTGAACACCGGGTCGGCCAAGCGTAGTGAGCGCCTTGGTCAGTTGCAGTTCCTTGCCGGCATTCGGACCATTGAGAATCTGGATGACAGCCTGGGGACCCGCCGGGGCAGCAGCAGGCGCCTCGGCCGGCCGGGCGATGCTTTCATGGGGCTGGGTGGCGGTCGGGTTGTATCCCGGCGCTGCCGGAGCTGGCGCCGGACCGGCTGCGGCCGGCTTTGGCATCATGTTCGGGCGCAACACCATGGTCTTCTCGAAGTCGTTGGCCGAGGTCGCTCGCGGCAGATCAGCGATGAATTTGAGCTTGTATTTGCCTAGCTCAACCATGTCGTTGTTCTGCAGAAAGTGCTTTTTGATCGGCTGGCCATTGACCATCGTGCCGTTGGTGCTACCAAGATCCTCAAGGAACGAGTCGTTGAGTATCGTGACGATCACGGCGTGCTCGCCGCTGACCGCCAGATTATCAATGACGATGTCGTTGTGAGGACGGCGTCCGATGGTGGTTCGCTCCTTGGTCAAGGGGACTTCCTTGAGAACCAGACCATCCATCGAGAGGATCAACTTTGCCATGGGTTACTCCGCTATTTCAGCCAATTAATAAACTTCACGAACAGATTGCGCGAGGCCTTGCTGCCCGGCTGCACCTTGACGAGGATGACGGAGACATTGTCCCGCCCGCCGTTGTCGTTCGCTTTCTGGATCAGTGTTGAGGCGGCCAGTTCGAGATTGCCCCCCAGCACTTGCAACGTTTCCTGAATGTCCTGCTCCGGAACCATGTCCGACAATCCATCCGAGCACAAGAGATAAATGTCGCCGGGCTGGGTTGGATAGTCGTGAATGTCGGCCTCGACGGTCGGGTCCACTCCGAGCGCCCGCGTTACCAGATTCTTGTTCAAGGATAGCTTGGCCTGCTCGGGCGTCACCATTCCGGCATCGATCTGATCCTGCAGCAGCGAATGGTCGCGCGTGATCTGCGCGAATTCCTCGCCGCGCATCCGGTACATGCGGGAATCGCCGATGTGCGCGGAGGTCACCAAGCCATCGCGAAACAGCGCCATGACGAGAGTCGTGCCCATGCCGGCATACTGACGCTGGCTCAGCGCTGACTGATAGATCGCCGTATTGGCACCCACCACGCGTGCCTGTAGCACCGTGTGCAGCTTGGTCGTGCCCCGTTTGGTAAGCTCTTTGTACCATTCCGCCAGATCCGCAGTCAGATCGTTCTTGAGCACGGCTGTCGCCATGCCGCTTGCCACTTCCCCCGCGTTGTAGCCCCCCATCCCGTCGGCCAGGATCACCAGACCGAACTCCGGCGCTACTGCTATCGAGTCCTCGTTGTGCGAACGCACCATTCCCGGGTGTGTTCGTACCGCTATTTCGAGCTCCACATTCAATTTCATGCCGTTCCTTAGAGCTCAAAGTCGACATTTCCGCCGCCCTCGGTCTTGCGCTCCGGTTCCGGCAACGCGTCCGTCTTGATGAAGGGATCGCTCGCTTTGACGTCAGGTTCCACCGGACGCTTTACGACCGTCGCCGCCATGGCTTCCCCGGCCTTTTGCACCACGGTCGCCGCCATATCGGGGGCGGCCGGACGCTGCTGCACGACCGTTGCGGCCATATCCGGCGCTCCCGGACGCTGCTGCACCACCGTCGCACTCATCGGATCGGGCGAGCGCGCCGGTGCCGCTGCGGCCGGCTTGATGGTAGTCGCGCTCGCGGCCGGCATGGCACCGGTCGCCTGGCCAAAAACGGCGCGCAGATCGGCTGCCATCTCGTCGCCGTTCTGGTATCGCTGGGTGATGTCCTTGCTCATGCCGCGCGCGATCACCGCGGCCAGCGCTTCGGGGATCTGGCTGTTGAACAGGCGAATGTCGGGTGCCTCGTCATTGGCGATCTTGAACATCAGTTGCGCCATCGAGTCACCGACAAAGGGCAGGCGTCCGCAGCTCATCTGGTAGAGGCTCACAGCCAGCGAGAACAGGTCCGAGCGCCCGTCGATTTTCTGACCTGACAGCTGCTCAGGTGACATGTAGGACGGGGTACCGAGCACCATGCCAGTCTTGGTACGTGACGAATCGGTAATGCGGGCAATGCCGAAGTCGGTCACCTTGATGGTGTCGCTCTCGGGCTCATACATCATGTTGGCGGGCTTGATATCGCGGTGCACGACGTTCTGGCGGTGGGCGTATGCCAGCGCTTCGGCGACGCGCGCGTGGATGCTGACGGCACGCTCGAGCGGCAAGAGACTGTCGGGCTTGGTGTAGGGCACAAGATCCTTGCCCTTCAGAAACTCCATGGCGATATAGGCAAGGTCATGCTCCTCGCCCGCATCAAAGATCGTGACGATGTGCGGATGGTTCAGGCGTCCGGCAGTCTCCGCCTCGCGGAAAAAGCGCTCCTTTACATCCTGCAGTTCGTCGGCGTCGAACTCCTGGGCCAGCGCCATGGTCTTGATCGCCACGACGCGTCCAATCTTGGGATCCTTGCCAAGATAAACCACCCCCATCGCGCCCTTGCCCAGTTCCTTCTCGACCTGGTAGCGCCCCAGCATCGGCTTCTCGATCTCCCCGCCCTCGCCAGTCAACAGGCTGGCATTGGTGCGGGTGCTGCCGCCCCCAAGGATGATGGTCTCCGACATGGTCTTGGCACGCGACAACTTGGCCGGGAGATCGCGGAACTTGGGGTTGTGCGTCGACATGTATTCATAGGCAGCCTGCGCCTTGTTGAACTGGCGCTTGCGCTCGAAGTCGAGTGCGAGGTTGTACAGGTTCTCCATCAGGCTGTCGTCAAGCGGGCACTTGCGGAATTTGTCGAAGGCCATGTCGAGCTGGCCCTGGCCCTGGAATGCCAGCCCGAGCATCCGGTTGCTCTCGGCCGACTCGAGATCCGACTTGTCCTTGCCCGCCTCGGTAACCAGAAAGCGCTTGGTCGTCAACGCGAGGTGCCCAAGTACCAGCAGCGTCGCCGGCAGCATCAGGGGCAGCCACATATTCGCACCGAGCATCAGCGAGAAGTGTGCAATCAGCAGTACCGCGAATGTGCCCCCGGTGAGCGCAGCACCCATGCCGGCCCGCAGGCGCGGCAGCAGAACGATCAGGTAGGAAGCAACCAGGAGGTAGACGAAGCCCTCCGCATACACCGACCACCACGGCAGCACGAAGAACTGCTCGGTCAGGATCGAGGAGACCGAATGCGCCATGATCTCGACAGGCGACATGGCGGGCGCTACCGGAGTCGGGAAACTCACCCCAACCCCTTGCGCGGTAGGTCCGATCAGGACGATCTTGCCGGCGTATTTTTCGACGGGGATCTTGCCTGAGAGCACATCATAGAAGGAGTCCTTCTGGAAGGCAGTCTTGCCGTCGCGATCGCCATAGAAGTGGGTGAGCACGCGATCCCTCGAATCGGTTCGGATCGTCAGTCGCCCGAGCGTCACACTCTCGCCCTGGGCAACCTTGATGTCCTGCGCGCTCAGATTGAGGCTGCGCGCTGCGACCATCAAGGCCATCGAGGGAAACTCGCGATCGAAATAGTCCAGCGCGAGCGGCTCGGCGCGAATGCCGCCGTCGTCGTCAGTGGTCGTATTGAGAAAGCCCACACCGTTGGCACCCTTGGCGTAGTCCTCCAGCGGGTGACCCTCCGAGCGGGTCTCGTAGGCCGCATTGCCCTCGGGGCCCAGGGCAAAGCGCGTGATCGAATCGGGCAGCGGGCTGTCGGGCTTTCCTTGCGGGGCTCCGAGCACGAAGGCCATCGGCAGGACCACGTTGCCGGCGTGCGCGATGCTGTCCGAGAGCTTTTTGTCCGTATTGAGAGTCGTCTCGGCTTCCTTCAGGACGGTCCCGAATTGAGCGAAGTCGGCCGACAGCGCCGCCGCCGCTGCGGCCTGCGCGGGTGTTGCCGGCGGATTCTGGCTCGCCTCCAGCGTCGCCGCCTCGTGACCGTAGATATCGGCCAGTTTCTCTACGTAGATGAGTCCGGGATCACGTTGCGGCTCGAAGAAGAAGATATCGAGGCCAATGACTTTGGCCTTGGCGCCAGCGAGCATGTCGACCATCTTGGATTCGACGTCGCGCGGCCACGGCCAGCGGCCGATGTTGTTGATGCTCTCATCATCGATGGCGATGATGGCAATGTTGTCCGCAGGGGTCTTGGTCGACAGCTTGGCTGCGATGTCGTAGGCCTTGCTGTCGAGGCTACCCATCAGGTCGGTTTGACCCAGGATAAGCACGACGAGGACTACCACCACTCCGAAGAACCAATCGGTTTTCCAGAACCCTTTTCCTGCTTTCACCCGCTTCTCCCCTGCGAAGTGCCGCGTTCGCCGGCTACACGTTCGCGTAGCAATGACGTCGGGATTCGCACCCGAACACGTGACACGCTACTAAATCCCATAAAATCATGGGATTAAAGCGCATTCATACAATCTATTCTACGTTGCGTCAATGTTTTGGCGAGATTTGCGCTTGGATTCTGCGCCGATCCAACATCCGCGCGCAATCGGAACTGCACCGTGATTGCAAAATTTACACGTCTGTGATGCAAGCGAGCTCTTGCTAAGGATCTCCTACACGCTGGCATAGGACCCCGGGGCTGTCCAGCAGCGGGCGATACGCGGCCACGCTGCGCGGATCAACGGAAGCTTGCGCTCAGATCACCGAGCGCAGCAAAACGCCCATCTCGGCAGGGTTCTTGGTCACTTTGATGCCGCAGGCCGCCATCACCTCGAGCTTCTCCTGCGCCGTGCCCTTGCCGCCGGAGATGATGGCGCCCGCATGACCCATGCGCTTGCCCGGTGGTGCGGTCACCCCGGCGATGAAACCGACAACCGGCTTTTTCATGTTCTTCTTTACCCATTCGGCCGCGATCTCCTCGTCGGAGCCGCCAATCTCGCCGATCATGATGACCGCATCGGTCTCGGGATCGTCGTTGAACAGGCGCAGCACGTCGATGTGCTTGAGACCATTGACAGGATCTCCCCCGATCCCGACCGCGCTCGACTGACCAAGACCGATCTCGGTCAGTTGGCCGACCGCTTCATAGGTCAGGGTGCCAGAGCGCGACACCACGCCGATCCGGCCTTTTTTGTGGATGTGCCCAGGCATGATGCCGATCTTGATCTCGTCCGGTGTAATGACCCCCGGACAGTTCGGACCAACCAGGATGGTCTTGCGATTCTCGCGGCGCATGCGATCGCGTACTTCGATCATGTCGCGTACCGGAATGCCTTCGGTAATGCAGATCACGAGATCAAGGTCGGCGGCGACGGCTTCCCAGATCGCGGCCGCGGCTCCGGGTGGCGGGACGTAGATCACCGATGCGTTGGCGCCGGTTGCCCGCGCCGCCTCGACGACGCTGGCGTAGATCGGAATGCCTTCGAAGTCCTCGCCCGCCTTCTTGGGATTGACCCCCGCGACAAAGCAGTTACGGCCATTGCCGTATTCGCGACAGGTACGGGTATGGAATTGACCGGTCTTACCGGTGATTCCCTGCGTGATGACACGCGTGTTCTTGTTGATCAGGATCGACATCGCTTCCCCTTGCTGGCGGTTATCGTGCGGCGGCGACGACGCGCTCGCCCGCTTCACTCATGTTGTTGGCGGAAATGATCGGCAAGCCGGATTCGGCGAGGATCTTGCGCCCCAGTTCCTCATTGGTTCCCTTCATGCGAACGACCAGCGGGACCGACAGGGACACGGCGCGCGAAGCGGCCACCACACCCTCGGCGATGGTGTCGCACTTCATGATGCCGCCAAAGATATTGACGAGGATCGCGCGCAGGCCGGGGTGCTTCAACATGATCTTGAAGGCCTCGGTGACCTTCTCAGTGGTGGCACCCCCACCAACATCGAGGAAATTGGCGGGCTCACCCCCGAACAGCTTGATCGTGTCCATGGTGGCCATCGCGAGGCCAGCACCATTGACTAGGCAACCGATGTTGCCATCGAGCGAGATGTAGGAGAGCTCAAAGCGCGAAGCCTCTATCTCGGCCGGATCCTCCTCGTCAAGATCGCGCAACGCGACGATATCGGGGTGGCGGAACAGCGCGTTGTCATCAAAGTTGAGCTTGGCATCGAGCGCGATCACGCGACCGTCGCCGGTCAGGATCAGGGGATTGATTTCGGCAAGCAAGGCATCGTTTTCCCAGAAGGCCCGATAGAGTCCCTGAAACACCGCGCGTGCCGCCGCGATCGAGCCCGCCGGTACGCCGATCCTGGCGGCGACCGCATCCGCGTCGGCATCAGTCAGGCCGGTGTCGGGCGCAATGAAGACCTTGTGAATCTTTTCGGGGGTGTGTGCAGCAACTTCCTCGATATCCATCCCACCTTCCGAGGACGCCATCAGGGCCACCTTTTGCGTGACCCGATCAACCACCATGCCGACGTAAAGCTCCTTCTTGATGTCGGCCCCCTCTTCGATCAAGAGGCGTCTAACCTTCTGGCCGCTGGGTCCGGTCTGATGGGTCACCAGCTGCATGCCGAGAATCGAGCTCGCGTGCGCACGCACTTCATCGAGCGAGCGGGCAAGTTTGACGCCTCCGCCTTTGCCGCGTCCGCCAGCGTGGATCTGCGCCTTGACGACCCAGACCGGACCGCCAAGCTCCGTGGCCACAGCCATCGCCTCATCGACCGAGAAGGCGACCTTGCCGCGCGGCACCGGTACGCCATAGCGCTTGAGGATTTCCTTTCCCTGATACTCGTGGATTTTCATGCTTGAAGCTCCTCACTGGATCTATTGGGCGGGCGCGCGCGGCTCACTGGGCGTCGTCGCTCTCGGCATTCTTGTGATACCACTCGGGGTAGTAGCGCAATACGACCGCCCCGTCGGCCTTGAGCGCGTGGCAGCGATCGATCATAAAGGGCTTCTTGCGCGCTTCACTGGGATCAGTGGATTCGGACTTGCGCCACGGCGAAACCTCACCGGCGAAGGCCTGCACGGCCGCCGTCGGCAAGACGGCAGCAAGCTCACTCATGTGGGTGCAGCCCGCCGCGCCACCCAGCCGCTCGCGCAGCGCGTGGCGAAAGCCCTGCATCAGATTGAGCCCGACGAGTTTCCCGTAATCAGGGGCAATCGTCTCGCACTCGCCGGGATAGGGTACCGAGCGCGACTCGGCGTGTGCCTCGACAACATTCAGGCTCCGATCGATCGTTACGCGCAGATGCATGTCGTGGACCGGCAGGCCCGCCGGACGAACACCGGAGGCAAGTGCCAGATCGCGGGTCTTGGTATCGGTGAGCTGGGCTTCGAGGTCCCATAGACCGTCATCGCGTGCATAGGCCTGCACGACAATTGCGCGGGTATGCTTGAGTTGCCGGTTGGGCGGCACACTGGCCATGATTGCAGGGATTAGGCAGGCAGAAAACGAAGGGCAAGCCTGCATCGCGGCAATGCGTGGCAGGGGTTTTGATCATAGCATAGCCACCCGCCGATCCGACTCGCGCACTTCTAGTCGGCTGCCTTCAGCACTGCCCTGACGACGTCGCTCGAAAAGCCGCGTGCCGTCAGAAAGCGTACCTGGCGTGCGCGCTCTTCGAGATTCTGTGGCGCGCCGCCAAAGCGTTTTTGCCAGACCGCGCGACAGCGCTCCTGCTCGGTCTCCCTTAGCTGGGCCATCTGGGCGCCGATGACAGCCTCGGGCAGGTCGTGTTGCGCGAGTTCGCGGCCAATGCGCTCATTGCCATAACGCGCGGCCCGCCGATTGGCAAGACTCTCGGCAAAGCGCTCCGATGACAACAGTTGGGCACGCTCGAGATCATCGAGCAGTGACTCGAGTTCGTCGGGAGTCTCGGAAAACGCGGCGAGCTTGCGAGCCAGTTCGCTGCGACTGTATTCGCGTCGGGCGAGCGCGATGAGCGCCCGCTGTCTGAGCGTCTGTGCGCCCACGAACCTGCGCTACTGGTCGTCGGTACCGGTCGCGTCGACCAGCTTGACGCCGACCTGGGCGCGAATCTTGTTTTCGATCTCGCGCGAAATCTCCGGGTGCTCACGCAGGAATTCGCGGGCATTGTCCTTGCCCTGGCCGATCTTCTCGCCGTTATAGGCATACCAGGCGCCGGACTTCTGGATGATGTCAGAGTCGGACCCCATGTCGACGATCTCGCCTTCGCGCGATATGCCTTCGCCATAGAGGATGTCGAACTGGGCACTCTTGAAGGGCGATGCGACCTTGTTCTTGACAACCTTGACCTTGGTCTCCGAACCGATCACTTCCTCGCCCTTCTTGATCGATCCGGTACGACGGATATCCAGTCGGACAGATGCGTAGAACTTGAGGGCGTTACCGCCGGTAGTCGTTTCGGGATTGCCGAACATCACACCGATTTTCATGCGGATCTGGTTGATGAATATGACGAGCGTATTGGTACGCTTGATGGTGCCGGTGAGCTTGCGCAGAGCCTGCGACATCAGTCGCGCCTGCAGACCAGGCAACGAGTCGCCCATCTCACCCTCGATTTCAGCGCGCGGCGTGAGCGCCGCAACCGAATCGATCACAATCATGTCGACTGAACCCGAGCGCACCAGCGCGTCGGCAATCTCAAGCGCCTGCTCACCGGTGTCGGGCTGCGAAATCAGCAGTTCCTGGAGATTCACGCCGAGCTTTTGCGCGTACTGGGGGTCCAGCGCGTGCTCGGCATCGATGAAGGCGCAAGTGCCACCGATTTTTTGCATCTCGGCGATCACCTGCAATGTCAGGGTCGTTTTGCCCGATGATTCCGGACCGTAGATCTCGACCACGCGACCGCGTGGCAGTCCGCCGACCCCCAAGGCAATATCGAGTCCGAGGGAACCAGTCGAGACAACCTGGATGTCCTCGACCACCTCTCCGGCGCCCAGACGCATGATCGAGCCCTTGCCGAACTGCTTTTCGATCTGGGACAGCGCTGCTGCCAGCGCCTTGTTCTTTTCCGTGCTGGCCGCAGCCTTCGCCTTGCCGTCGTCCATGACTTCCCCCGTGTTGCACCCAGCAAGGATGCCCGTTCATCGAGCACCGCGACGCGGCACCCGTCCCCATTCCGTCCCACAGCGACACTCTATACCCGCACGCGCGCTCGATTGGATGAGCAAAACCCGCTCTTGCGCTCGACTGCCGACTAGGCGCCTGACCCGAAACCGCACAGTGAACGATTGTACCCTAATAGTCCAGGCAGCTCAAGTACCTGGTCCGCGGACCGCGCAACGCGGCTGATCATTAGGACAGCGCGGGGGCCCGCCGCAAATATACCGCATCGCCGGACCGATCCTGAGACCGCACGGCCATCGGTGCTCACCCCTATTGCTCTCATGGGTGCTTGCCCGTTTAGAATCAGGACATTAGCTCAAACCGATAGCGCGATGAGGATTCTCCTAGCTGAGGACGACAGCGTTTTGGTCGACGGTCTGTCGCGTTCGCTGCGCCAGTCAGGTTATGCCATCGATTGCGTGAAGACCGGTACCGAGGCCGACTGCGCTCTGGCTGCCCAGGAATTCGATCTTCTGATCCTCGATCTCGGATTACCGCGCCTGTCAGGCCTCGAAGTCCTGAGGCGCTTGCGCTCGCGCAATTCGCGCCTGCCGGTGCTGATTCTGACGGCCTCTGACAGCGTCGAGCAGCGCGTCAAGGGACTCGATCTGGGCGCCGACGACTTCATGGCCAAGCCCTTTGCTCTGTCCGAACTTGAGGCACGCGTGCGCGCCCTGACCCGGCGTGGCGCCGGTGGGGGCTCGGCGATCATGCGTCATGGCCCGCTTGCGTTTGATCAGATCGGCCGGACCGCCTTTCTCAACGAGCAGATGGTTGATCTGTCCGCGCGGGAGCTGGGTCTGCTGGAAATCCTCTTGCAGCGTACCGGACGACTGGTCAGTAAGGAGCAGCTGGTGGACCATCTGTGCGAATGGGGCGAGGAAGTGAGCAACAATGCCATCGAGGTCTATATCCACCGCTTGCGCAAGAAAATAGAAGCCGCCGGCGTTCGCATTGCCACGGTTCGCGGTCTTGGCTACTGCCTCGAAAAGTATCCCCAGGCCCATTGAGAGCGGCAGTCGGTGAAACCGCTTGACGCACCCTTAACGGACAGCGCTCGTCGCCCCGAGCCGGCAGCCGTTCAGCTCGCCGCCCAGCCCCGATCCCTCTTTGGCGAGATTCTTGACTGGATGCTCGCGCCGCTCCTGCTTGTCTGGCCGCTCTCGATCGCGGCCACCTATCTGGTTGCCACCTCGATTGCCAATGCACCATTCGACCGTGCGCTTACCGACAGCGCGAGCATGCTCGGTCGACAGGTTAAACTGGTGGGCACCCATGCCCAGATCAGTCTGCCGGTATCGGCACGCGACCTGCTGCGGGCGGACGACAGCGATCGGACCTACTACCAAGTGCTCGGCACGGAGGGTGAACTCTTAAGCGGCGACGCCTTCCTGCCCCGGCCTCCCGACGACGAATCGCCGGTCGCGGGGATAGTGCAGTTTCGTAACGAGACCATCGGCGGCGAGCAGGTCCGCATTGCTGCCCTGCTACTCGATCTGCATGGCCTCAATGGCGCGCACGCGCCCCTCGTGCAGGTCGCCGAGACACTGGGCAAGCGCTCCGTGCTTGCCAACGAAATCGTCAAGGGTGTGATCCTTCCGCAATTTGTGATTCTCCCGATCGCAGTCATCCTGGTCTGGTTCGGTCTGTCTCGTGGTATACGACCCCTGTCGCGGCTGCAGGCCAAGATTCAGGCCCGGGCACCCGACGACATGCGACCGATCGATCCGCACGAAGCGCCCGAAGAAATCGCGCCCCTGGTGGCCTCCTTCAATCAGTTACTGGCTCGACTGGAACACAACATCTCCGATCAGAAGCGCTTTATCGCCGACGCCGCCCACCAGATGCGCACGCCTCTGGCCGGTTTGCGTACGCAGGCAGAGCTTGCGCTGCGCGAGCGCGATCCCGAGGAACTCAAGCGCAGTCTGCATCAATTGGCGACCAGCAGCGTGCGTGCCACGCGCCTGATCAACCAGCTGCTGTCGCTGGCGCGCGCCGAAAACCGCGTCAACGCGCGGCGCGCCTTCGTCGCCGTCGATCTCGAGCCGCTGTGCCGCGAAGTGGTCAAGGAGTGGGTGCCCGCCGCCATCGAAAAGCGCATCGACCTCGGTTTTGAAGGCGTCGGCGAACCAGTGCTGGTAACGGGCGATGCGATCCTCTTGCAGGAGCTGGTCAAGAATCTGATCGATAACGCGATTCGCTACACCCCGGTAGAGGGCGCGGTGACAGTGCGCGTAGCACTGGAGAGCGCTGCGGCAGGCGCGGTACTGGAGGTCGACGACGACGGACCAGGAATACCCGAGAACGAACGCGCCGTCGTCTTCGAGCGCTTTTACCGAATTCTTGGAAGCGGATCGGACGGCAGTGGTCTGGGGCTTGCCATCGTGCGCGAAATCGCCCAGCAACATGAGGCGAGCGTTAGTCTCATCGAAGGCAACAAAGCAGGTGACGCAAGGCGTCCCGGGACCTGCGTAAGGGTCCGCTTTGCTGCGTTGCGGCGACCGCCCGACACATTCGATTTCTGAGTTTTGTGGGATTTATGTAAGCGTACTTGTCAGCGCGCCGTAAGCTTGCCGCCGAACAATGCGGCGTGGCGTAATAACGCCATCAAGAAAATTAAATCTATAAGGAGGAGTCATGGCAACAGCGTCCAGCGCCCCCATGTCGCGTGAGGATAGGAAAGTTATCTTCGCGTCGTCGCTTGGGACCGTATTCGAGTGGTACGACTTCTATCTATACGGCTCGCTCGCCGCGATCATCGGCAAGCAGTTCTTCACGGCCCTCAACGAGACCTCACAATTCATTTTTGCGCTGCTGGCATTCGCAGCAGGTTTCGCGGTTCGTCCTTTGGGTGCCATCGTATTCGGGCGACTGGGCGATATGGTTGGTCGCAAATACACCTTCCTGATCACGATCCTGTTCATGGGTCTGTCGACTTTCGTGGTTGGTCTGTTGCCGAACTACGACAGTATCGGCATTGCCGCCCCGATCATCCTGATCGCGCTGCGCCTGTTGCAAGGCCTCGCACTCGGTGGCGAATACGGCGGTGCAGCAACGTACGTGGCTGAGCACGCTCCGCAAGGCAAGCGCGGCGCATATACGAGCTGGATTCAGACTACTGCCACGCTTGGCCTGTTCCTGTCGCTCCTGGTGATTCTTGGCACACGCACGGTACTGGGCGACGACTTTGCCAAGTGGGGCTGGCGCATTCCGTTCCTGGTCTCAATTGTGCTGTTGGCCATCTCGGTGTGGATTCGCCTGTCACTGGCAGAGTCTCCGGCCTTTCGCAAGATGAAGTCCGAAGGCAAGGCATCAAAAGCGCCGCTTACGGAATCCTTCCTGAAGTGGCCGAACCTGAAGTTGGTGATCCTCGCCCTGCTCGGCCTGACCGCCGGCGAAGCGGTTGTCTGGTACTCGGGTCAGTTCTACGCGCTGTTCTTCCTGTCGGCGACGCTAAAGGTTGACGCGGTGACGGCCAATCTCCTGATTGCGGCCGCTCTGATCATCGGCACACCGTTCTTCGTGGTATTTGGCATGCTGTCCGATCGCATTGGGCGCAAGCCAATCCTCTTGGCCGGATTTCTGCTCGCGGCCGTGACCTATATCCCGATTTTCCAGGGGATCACGCACTACGCGAATCCAGCACTCGAAGAGGCCCAGAGAAAGTCACCGGTAATCGTGATTGCCGATCCCGAGAACTGCCACTTCCAGTTTGAGGCGTTTGCCAAGCCGGGCAAGCCGACTTATCAGAACTCCTGCGACCTGGTGACGGGTCTCTTGGCCAAGGCGTCGGTCTCGTACACGATTCAGGACGCCCCGGCTGGTACGGTCGCATCCGTGAAGATTGGCGAGAAGAGCATCGACAGCTTCGAAGGCGGCCCCCTGGATGTGGCGACCTTCAAGACGCAGTTCGCAGCCTTGTCCAAGGACGTCGGAGCCGAGATCAAAGCGGCCGGATATCCCGCCAAGGCCGATGAAACGCAGATGAACAAGCTCATGGTCGGAGTGCTTTTGACCATCCTCGTCATCTACGTGACCATGGTCTACGGGCCGATTGCGGCGATGCTGGTTGAAATGTTCCCGACCAGGATCCGCTACACCTCGATGTCCCTGCCTTATCACATCGGTAACGGCTGGCTCGGCGGCTTTTTGCCAACGATTGCGTTCTCACTGGTGGCCTTGAAGGGCGACATCTATTACGGCCTCTGGTATCCGATCATCGTCGCGGCCATATCGTTCGTCGTCTGTCTGTTCTTTATCCGCGAGACCAAGGACGTCGACATTTTCAAAGACTAGAAACGTTCTGCTTGGGGATGACCCGTCGTGCCGCGAGGCACGGCGGGTTTTTTTATGGACGCGAGCTAACCGGCGCTTCATAGTCCCCTAGCCCCGGGTGGACGCGAGGGGTCGTTTCAGGCGATAATCTAAAGCTCGGCGGATTAGCTCAGCCGGTTAGAGCGACGGAATCATAATCCGCAGGTCCGGGGTTCGAGTCCCTGATCCGCCACCACAAACATACGGGTTAGTAGGTTAAGCCCCTACTAACCCGTTTTACTCTTTGCCACTGTGTTCGATCGACTGGGCACCCACGCCATTTGCCGCTAACTGCCTCTCACAGAAATCCAAGAGCCACAGGCCCTGCGCCGGCTCGCTAAAACAGGCTGGCATCAGTTCCCGGAGCTGCGCTAACTCGCAGTGTCGGCGCAGACGTGCGTACAGGGATCTGAGCAGACCGAATTTCTGCTGTGCGGCGAGATTTGCCAGTAGCTCGACATAGTCGGAGTTCCGGTACATCTCGGGCGCAAGTGTCTGGGCGATTGAAAGCATTTCCTCGCCGTCGAGGTGGCGCCACATATTGAAGAGGCCATGAAACCCGAAGGTCGGCGCCTCGGGCCCACCAACCTCATAGGAGAACCTGTCTGCCAGCGATTCCGGCGCAAATCCGATGCCATAACGCGCTTCGAGGTCCGGCCGGTAGGTGCGGCAGATGAGGTCGTCCTCCGGTGCATTGGGGAGATAGGCGAATCGCGGATCCCGCAGCGCCTCGAGCAGCCGCCTGGAGCGCAGCGAGAATCCGCCGTTGCCGACCCGCATCTGATCGTCATACCACGGCCACTTGGCACCGATCAGGTCGTAGTCAAGAAATTCGTCCGACCAGGCTGACGCGTCAAGGACGTAGCCATCCCATTGCACGATCAACACGTACGGCGTCTCAATGAAGCCGCACAGCTGCTTCATGATGAAGCGGGAATAATCCGATCGCGATGCGAGGCGCTCGATTGTGACGGTCTGGAACGACTCATCCTCCACTGACGCATCAGTGAAGAGCAGCGCCGCCCCAAACGTGCACTGCGCGAGCGACTTTCTGATAGCCACGCTCGCCAGCTCTGGCACCTGAGAGTCTGCAGCGCAGATCGTGACGTTGGGTAGTTTCAACTTCATTTGAGCTTGCCAATGGCGACCGCATCAGCCCCGCGCACTCGACATGCCTTGGAGCTCAACCGGAGATCGCTCTCTCGCCCGCGGCTAGAACACCAAGCAAGCTGCCAGCGCATTAAGACAGCTTCAAGAACGCGCCAATGCAAACGTATCCGAATTCTCTCGAAATGCTATAATTGGTCTTGTAAATCAACAAGCTATGGTTCACTTGTCGGCCCGCGTAGGTCTTTTGGCCAGAGACATGCGCGGGATCGCAAATTGCCGACGAAGGATCGATCGTCAATCCTTAGGCCGGGGCACTGGTCCTGTGCGTGACGCTCGCGGCAGGTAGAGGTAGCATCGGCCCAACTGAAAATTCCGCACATTTACACGCGCAGCGATTGGTTGGCGCGCTGCTGCAAGATAAAGACCCGAAGAGGACCAAGTGCGCATGACCAGATCCTGGATTCGCTCGGCAGCAATGCTCGCCGTCCTGTGTGCCAGCGCGGGCGCGTTCGCGCAGCCGCGCGTATTTCCTGGCAACAGCACCCAGGTTCACCTCGATAGCATTGGCGACAATTATTTGACGGTTAACGGCGCACCCGTGCGCATGAGCGCGTCGGTACTTGTCTACGGGCCGTCCAATTCGACGATGGTGCGCGGCGCGCTGCAGGCCAACACCTACGCGCGCATCCAGTTCAACGAGGTCTGCGAGGTGCGTCGAGTCTGGGTGCTCACCGATGAAGAGACCACCCCGGTATCCTTTTTTGAGTCCCTGTTTGGAGTGGGCAACGCCGCCGCGCCGACCTGTCCGAGCCAGTGATGTCGCAGAAGGTCTACATCAAGACGTTCGGCTGTCAGATGAACGAATACGATTCTGACAAGATGGCCGACATCCTGCACGCGACGCGCGGCATGGAGCGGGCAGACCGCCTCGAAGAGGCCGACGTGATCCTGTTTAACACCTGTTCGGTGCGCGAGAAAGCGCAGGAGAAGGTGTTCTCCGATCTGGGTCGCGTACGCGAACTCAAGGACGCCAAACCCGGCCTCGTGATTGGCGTTGGCGGCTGCGTGGCAAGCCAGGAAGGCGCTGCAATCGTCAAGCGCGCCCCCTATGTCGATCTGGTCTTCGGACCCCAGACCCTGCACCGTTTGCCGCAGATGATCGAGCGGCGCCTGGCAACTGGCAAGGCCCAGGTCGACATCAGCTTTCCCGAGATCGAGAAATTCGATCACCTGCCTGCGCCACGGCGCAGCGGTCCCACCGCCTTTGTGTCGATCATGGAGGGGTGCTCGAAATACTGCAGCTTCTGCGTGGTTCCTTACACCCGCGGCGAAGAGGTATCAAGACGCCTCGACGATGTGCTGAGCGAAGTCGCGGGACTAGCGGAGCAGGGTGTTCGCGAAGTGACCCTTCTCGGGCAGAACGTCAACGCCTACCGGGCCGAGCTGGAAGACGGTGCGAGCGCCGACTTCGCACTCCTACTCGAGTATGTTGCCGAAATTCCCGGGATCGAGCGCATCCGCTTCACGACCTCGCATCCCAAGGAATTCAACCAGCGCCTGATCGATGCGTACGCCCGAATTCCGAAGATCGCCTCGCACCTGCATCTTCCGGTACAGTCGGGCTCGGATCGCATTCTCGCCGCCATGAAGCGCGGCTATCTGGTACTGGAATACAAATCGATTCTGCGCCGGCTGCGCGAAGTCCGACCCGATCTGTCGATCTCGACGGACATCATCGTCGGGTTTCCGGGCGAGAGCGATGCTGATTTTGAGGCGACCATGCGCCTGATCGAACACGCGCGGTTTGATGCCTCATTCTCCTTCATCTACAGCCCGCGTCCCGGCACGCCGGCTGCGAGCCTGACCGACGAAACCGCCCATGAGGTGAAGCTGGCGCGCTTAAAACGCGTGCAGGCCACGATCGAGGACAATGCCCAGCGCATCAGCCGGGCCATGCTCGGCTCGCGCCAGCGCGTTCTCGTTGAAGGCCCTTCTGCCAAGGACCCTCTCGAATTGCAGGGGCGCACCGAGAACAATCGCGTGGTCAATTTCGCCTTGGCCGGCGGCCACGCCGCGCTCATCGGGCAGATGCTGGAAGTGACCATCACCCAGGTCTATCCGCATTCGCTGCGCGGCGAGATGGCCGCGCTGCACAGTGCAGCGCCCAGCTTCGACTAGGCAAAGCAGGCCTCATTGCGCCAACCCTCCACCTTAAGCTCATCGCGTCTCGAGTACGTCGTTGACGCGGACAAGCATCGTCTGGCAAACCTGTGCGGTCCGCTCGACGAGAACCTGCGTCAGCTCGAGGCCGCCTATGAGGTGACCGTCACTCGGCGCGGCGCGTCCATCACTCTACGCGGCGTCGAGGCCGCTCCCGCCCACGATGCGCTGGCCCATCTGGCCGCCAAAGCTACCAAGCCGCTCTCGCTCGACGACGTGCAGCTGGCATTGGTCGAGCTGCGTCGCGCCGGCGGCGTTGCGCCCGCATCCACCGAGCATGAGGACGGCACCCCGATACTGCGCACGCGTCGCTCCGACCTGCACGGGCGCACCCCCAATCAGGTGGTTTACCTGCAGAACATCCTGTCGCACGACATCACCTTTGGCGTCGGACCTGCCGGCACCGGCAAGACCTACCTTGCGGTGGCATGCGCTGTCGACGCGCTCGAGCGCGATGCGGTCAAGCGCATCGTGCTCACGCGTCCGGCCGTCGAGGCCGGCGAACGACTGGGCTTTTTGCCGGGTGACCTCGCCCAGAAGGTCGATCCCTATCTGCGGCCGCTCTACGATGCCCTGTACGACCTGCTCGGATTTGACCGGGTTGCCAAGCTGTTCGAAAAGCAGGCGATCGAGATCGCCCCACTTGCCTATATGCGCGGCCGCACGCTCAATCATTCGTTCATCATCCTCGACGAGGCACAGAACACGACTCCCGAGCAGATGAAGATGTTCCTCACCCGCATCGGTTTTGGGTCCAAGGCAGTCGTCACCGGCGACGTGACCCAGGTCGACCTGCCACGCGGCCACAAGAGCGGTCTGGTCGAGGCGCACCTGGTGCTGCGCGATGTACGCGGCATTGCCTCGACCCAGTTCACCAGCGCCGATGTCGTGCGCCATCCGCTGGTCGCCCGTATCGTCGATGCGTATGAGAAGCACCAGGGAGCTGGTCGACGTAACCCATGAGGCCCGGGCCACGCCTCGCGCTGGCGGTCCAGTACGCCAGTCGTCATGCCTGTCCGGCGCGTCCCCAGGTGCGCCGCTGGGTAGCCGCCGCGCTCGCCCTGGCCTGTCCTGATCGTGCGGCGCGCCTGGTCGTGCGATTCGTCGATTCAAGTGAAGCACGAGCGCTTAATCGAAGTTTTCGCCAGCGCGACTACCCGACCAATGTCCTGACCTTCGACTATCCCGGTGAGGTCGCGATCTGCGCCGACATCGTCCTGTGCATGCCGGTCATGGCGCGCGAGGCGCGGGTGCAGTCCAAGTCGATCGGGCAACATACGGCCCACCTGATCGTGCACGGCGTACTGCATGCCTGCGGCCACGATCACGAGAAAGCGCGCGACGCACAGCGCATGGAGGAGCTCGAGCGGCGCGTGCTTGAGCGCTTTCGGATCCCCGACCCCTATGCTTAAGGTGCGCCAGCACACACACTGTCACGGCGCGGTCATGCTTGCCCGTGCCAAATTCGTGTATTCTGACCTCCCGCAGTACTTCTCCCGCTTGCATGGTTGATCCCGACCCCGACCCTGAGCACAGGACGCATCACCCCTCCTTGCTCGAGCGACTCACCGCGCTGCTCATGCGCGAGCCCGAAGATCGCGAGCAGCTGCTTCAGATGCTGCACCAGGCGCATGACCGCAACCTGCTCGATGCCGATGCCCTCTCGATGATCGAGGGGGTGATGCAGGTTTCGCAACTCTCGGCACGGGAAATAATGGTGCCGCGCTCGCAGATGGATGTGATCGACATCGACGAGCCACCGGACAAGTTCATCCCCTTCGTCATCGAAACGGCGCACTCGCGCTTTCCGGTGATCGAGGGAGACCGTGACCACGTGATCGGCATCCTGCTCGCCAAGGATCTGCTGCGCCACTATCACGATCAGGACTTCGACGTGCGCGACATGCTGCGTCCGGCAGTGTTCATTCCCGAATCCAAGCGCCTGAATGTGCTGTTGCGCGATTTTCGCGCAGCGCGCAACCATATCGCGATCGTGGTCGATGAGTATGGTGGGGTAGCGGGCCTCGTGACGATTGAAGACGTCCTCGAGCAGATCGTAGGTGACATCGAGGATGAGCACGATTCCGAGGATGAAGAAGACAACATCACCACGGCCAGGGATGGCCGCTATCGCGTGCGCGCGCTCACCGAACTCGAGCAGTTCAATGAATTCTTCAAGAGCCGCCTTGAGGACCCCGACGTCGATACTATCGGCGGCTTCGTGACGGATTTTCTGGGTCGCGTGCCACGTCGTGGTGAAGTGATCCTGATCGACAAGCTGCGCTTTGAGGTGTTGCGCGCCGACGCCCGCCAGGTTCATGTCCTGATGGTCGGCACCAACCTCGCTGTCAGCGGCAACGGTCAAGAGTAGCCGCTTGATCGAAGTACGCCTGCCGTCGCGCGTTCCCTTGCGCTTTATCGTCGCGCTGTGCCTGGGCGTGGTGCACGCGCTTGCCTTCCTCGATGACTCGGCCTGGCCGATCCAGATCCTCGCCCAGGCCGCCCTGTTCGCCGCGGCATTGCGCAGTGGCTCTGCCCTGTCGGCCGCCCGTCTGGGCTTCGGATTTGGTCTGGGCTGGTTCATGACCGGCATATCCTGGGTCTACGTGAGCATGCACAACTACGGCAAGCTCGCGGCACCGCTCGCTGCAGCCGCGACCCTCCTTTTTAGCGCCTACCTGGCACTGTTTCCGGCACTCGCGCTCTGGGTAGCAGGACGCTGTGCGCGGGCCGCCTCGACGCCGCTCTACTTTCTGCTAGCGCTGATCCCGGCCTGGACGCTCGGTGAGATGGCGCGCGGCGTGCTCTTGACCGGCTTTCCCTGGCTCGCCAGCGGCTACGCGCACGTCGACTCCCCTCTGGCCGGCTTCGTGCCACTCGCCGGGGTCTACGGGGCCTGCTTCGTTTCGGCCCTCCTCTCAGCCGTGCTGGCGGCGCTCGGGCAGAGCGCCATCGTCGGCTGGTCGCGGCGCCTTACTGCACTCCTGATCGCCGCTGGCCTAGTTGCCGCAGGCGCCGCACTACGGACGCTCGATTGGTCGCAGGCCTCGGGGGCACCTCTACACGTCCGCCTGATGCAGGGCAATGTTGCCCAGGACATGAAGTTCGACCCGCATCACCTGAAAGCGACCATCGACTCCTACCTGCAGATGGTCGAGGCACAGAGCGCCGACCTGATCGTGCTGCCAGAGACGGCGCTACCCCTGTTTCTCTCGGATGCGCCCCCGGAACTCATTGCGCGCCTGCATCAGGACGCGGATCGGCTCAAAGCCGCGATTGCCGTCGGGGTACCGATCGCCGACAGCCAGACGGTCTACACCAATAGCATCATCGTCTTTTTGCCTGGTGACGATCTGGGACTGATGCGCTATGACAAGGCTCATCTGGTTCCCTTTGGCGAATTCGTACCCCTTGGCTTTCATTGGTTCGTGCGCGCCCTGAACATTCCTCTGGGCGACTTTACCGCTGGCTCCGCCGAGCAGCGTGCGTTGCCGATCGCCGGCCAGCGCATCGCTTTTAACATCTGCTACGAGGATCTGTTCGGCGAAGACCTGCGCGGTGCGGCACGCAACGCGACGATTCTTGTCAATGCCAGCAATGTCGCCTGGTTTGGCGATTCGATGGCGCTGCCGCAACACCTCGACATCTCGCGCGTGCGGGCCATCGAGATGGCGCGCCCCATGCTGCGGGCCACCAATACCGGAATGACCGCCGTGATCGACGCACACGGACGGGTGCAAGCAGTACTCAAACCCCTGACCGCTGGCGTACTGGACGCATCGGTGACCCCGATGAAGGGCGATACGCCCTACCTCATCTGGGGCAATGCGCCGATCGCACTTGTCAGCCTGGCCATGCTCGCGATCATTGCCCTGGCGGCGCGCAGACCGGCGCGAGCTTCCTAGAAAGCCCGGAGAACCGGCTAAAATGCCCGGTTTGCGCCCATGGCATCCGGTAGAACCAGAACATGATCAGTTTCCAGGACACGATCCTCACCCTGCAGCACTACTGGGGTCAGCAGGGCTGCGCGCTCTTGCAGCCGATCGACATGGAGGTTGGCGCCGGCACCTCTCACACGGCAACCTTCCTGCGCTCACTGGGTCCCGAACCCTGGCGGGCTGCCTACGTGCAACCTTCGCGCCGTCCCAAGGACGCGCGCTACGGCGAGAATCCCAATCGCCTGCATCAGCACCATCAGTATCAGGTCGTGCTCAAGCCGTCCCCGGAGAACATCGTCGAACTATATATAGGTTCGCTGCGCGCGCTCGGGATCGACACACTCGAAAACGACGTGCGTTTTGTCGAGGACAACTGGGAGAACCCGTCACTGGGTGCCAAGGGCTTTGGCTGGGAGGTCTGGCTAAACGGGATGGAAGTAACCCAGTTCACCTACTTTCAGCAGGTTGGCGGCCTCGAGTGCAAGCCCGTGACCGGAGAGATTACCTACGGGCTCGAGCGCCTCGCGATGGCGTTGCAGAATGTCGACAACGTCTTTGATCTGGCCTATACGCGCTGGAGTGACGGCGCTGCCGAGCGCACGCTTACCTACGGGGATGTCTTCCACCAGAACGAGGTCGAGGAATCGGTATTCAATTTCGAGCAGAGCAATGCGCCGCTGCTACTGCGATCGTTTGGCGAGTTTGAGAGCGAGGCCAAGCGCCTCATGGAGTCGAACCTCGCCTTACCCGCCTATGAAATGGTCCTAAAGGCCAACCATGCCTTCAATCTGCTCGATGCGCGCGGTGCGATCTCGGTTACCGAGCGCGCCGGCTATATGGGACGAATCCGCAATCTGGCGCGCTCGGTAGCACAGAGCTACTACGATTCGCGCGAGCGCCTGGGCTTCCCGATGTGCGGCACGACGCACACTGGCTCTGACCGGGACGCTGCATCATGAATCACGACAGCTTGCTCATCGAGCTGCGCACCGAGGAGCTGCCACCGCACGCGCTCCTGAATATGGCAACTTCTCTTGCCGGTTTTGTGACGGCTGCGCTGCGGGAGCTTGACTTCCTCGCGGCCGACAGCGTTTCGGTGCACTTTGCGACACCAAGACGCCTCGCCCTCGCAATTGGCACTGTCGCCGAGCGTTCGCCCGATCGCCCGATGCGCGAGAAACTCGTCCCGGTTTCGATCGGGCGTGACGCCACAGGGGCGATGAGTCCCGCCCTGCGCAAAAAGCTCGCGGGCATGAATCTGGCCGAGCTGGAGCTCTCGGATCTCGAGGTCGCGGGCGAAGGCAAGAGCGAGTCCTTCTATTACAGCCACGTGGCGCCGGGCCGAATCCTGTCGGCAGTCCTTCAGGAAGTCCTGCCGCAGGCGATCGACAAGCTCGCCGGCGACAAATTCATGAATTACCAGTTGCGCGACGGCAGCACGGTGCGCTTTGTCAGGCCGGCACGGGGGCTGATCGCCTTGCATGGGACCAGGCCGCTGGCGCTCACTCTGCTCGGCCTTGCCGCCAATCGCAGCACCGAAGGTCATCGCTTTCTGTCTCAAGGGACAATCGAGATCGGCCATGCGCAGGACTACGCGCGCACGCTCCATGAACGCGGCAAAGTCATCGTCAGCTTTGAGGAGCGGCGCGCCGCCATCCTGGAGGGCCTCTTACGCAAGGCGGGGCAGGAGCAACTCCTCGCTCCGGCGCAGCTGCTCGATGAAGTGACTGCACTGGTCGAGTGGCCCGTAGTCTACGAAGCCCGGTTCGACGAGCAATTTCTCGAGGTACCCCAGGAGTGCCTGATCCTGACCATGCAGCAGAATCAGCGCTACTTCGCCCTGACCAACGAGAGTGCCCGCATCATCAACCGCTTTCTGCTGGTCTCGAATATCGAAACCGCAACTCCACAATCGATCATCACCGGCAACGAGCGGGTGCTTCGGGCCCGTCTGGCCGATGCCAAATTCTTTTTTGATCAGGATCGCAAGCGCACGCTCGAATCCCGCCTGCCGGCCCTGGCAAATGTGGTCTACCACAATCGCCTGGGCAGTCAGGCAGACCGGGTGGCACGCATCGAGGCGATTGCGGCGAAGCTCGCCGACCGGCTGGCATTGGATACTGGACTTGCACGCCGCGCTGCGCAGCTCGCCAAGGCGGACCTGGTGACCGACATGGTGGGCGAATTCCCCGAGCTGCAGGGCATCATGGGTCAGTACTATGCGCGTCATGATGGCGAAGCCAGCGCGGTCGCGGTGGCAATCGAAGAGCATTATCGTCCGCGCTTTGCCGGCGACAGCCTGCCGGCATCGGCTCTGGGTGCCTGTCTCGCGCTGGCCGACAAGGTCGAGGCTCTCTATGGCCTGTTTGCGACGGGCAATGCGCCCACAGGCGACAAGGATCCCTATGGCCTGCGGCGCCAGTCGGTGGGCCTGTTGCGCATTCTGATGCATAGCAGCGCGACGAGCGTCCCGCTTGCCGAGCTCATTGCCACTGCCAAGACAGCCTTTACTAGCCAGGGGCATCTACGCACTGCCAAGGACCTTATCGATCCTGGCGAGCAACTCCTTGCCTTCATCTACGAGCGCCTGCGCAGTCTCTTGCGTGAAAACGGCTACAGCGCTGACGAAATCGAAGCGCTTGTCAGCCTCGCGCCGCAAGAGCTTGATCGGGTTACGCCGCAACTGGCGGCAGTGCGAGCCTTCGCGGCACTTCCCGAAGCGCAGAGCCTGGCCGCCGCGAATAAGCGCATCGCCAACATATTGCGAAAAAACGAGGTTCAGGCCGGCGGCGTCTACAATCGCACGCTGCTCGTCGAGCCCGCCGAGAAGGCGCTCGCCGCGGCGCTGGAAGCCGTCCTGCCACAGGCCCGGCAGCATTTTGCGGCCGGCGACTTTACCGCCATGCTGCTGTGCCTCGCTACCCTGCGTGACCCGGTCGACAGTTTTTTCACCGATGTCATGGTCATGACCGACAACGAAGGCCTGCGCGCCAATCGCATTGCCCTGCTGCGGCAGTTGTATGGCCTCATGAACCAGTTTGCCGATCTCTCCAAGCTTGCCGGACGCGAATCATGAAGCTCGTGATCCTCGATCGCGACGGTGTGATCAATGAAGACAGCGAGAGCTACATCAAGTCGCCCGATGAATGGCACCCGATTCCGGGTAGCCTTGAGGCGATCTCCAACCTGAATCAGCATGGCTTTCGGGTCATCGTCGCCACCAATCAGTCGGGGGTCGGGCGCGGCCTGTTCGAGATGAGTGCCTTGAACGAGATCCACGCGCGCATGCATCGTGCGGTCGCGTCCGTAGGTGGCAAGATCGACGCGGTTTTCTTCTGTCCGCACACGCCGGAAGATAATTGCCCGTGCCGCAAACCCAAACCGGGCATGTTCGATGAGATCAGCGCGCGCTTTGGTATCGATCTGTCCGCCGTTCCCACCATCGGCGACACACGGCGCGACCTGGAAGCCGGGCAGGCAGCCGGCTGCTCGTTAATGCTGGTGCGCACCGGCAAGGGCCGGCGCACCATCGAGGCTGGCGCACTACCCAGTGGAACCGTGGTTTTTGATGACCTCGCCCACGCTGCCACGGCGATCGTCGCTGCCGTCGGAGGGAACTGAATGTTTTTCTTGTGGCTGCGCTCGTTTCTCTACGGCCTCGTACAAGTCATCACGGTTGTTCCCTACGGCTTGTTTTGCGTGGCGATCTTCCCCCTCCCACGCAAACTGCGTTATCGCATCACGGTCGCCTGGCCGCGCATGATCATAGTCATGGGGCGCCTCATTTGCGGCATGCGCTACCAGTTTGTCGGCTGGGAAAACCTGCCCGACGGGCCGTGCGTGCTGCTGCCCAAGCATCAATCGGCCTGGGAGACGCTGCTTTTTGCCGGGTACATGCCGCGCGAGCTGTGCTTTGTCTACAAGCGCGAGTTGAACTGGCTACCGCTTTTCGGCTGGGCGCTGGCGCGTCTGGACATGATCAGCATCGACCGTTCCAAGCGGGCCGAAGCTTTTGAGCAGGTCGCCACGCAAGGTGCTCGCAAGATGGCCGAAGGGCGCTGGATGATCATGTTCCCCGAAGGTACGCGCACGGCGGTAGGCAAGAAAGGTCAATACAAGAGCGGGGGCACACGTCTGGCCAAACGCATGAACGTGCCCGTGGTGCCGATCGCGTTGAACGCCGGCGAATGCTGGCCGCGCAATAGCTTCATCAAGCGGCCCGGACTTATCACCGTCTCGATCGGCAAGCCGATTTCCCCCGACGGCCAGTCCCCCGAGGCGCTCATGGCCAAGGTAGAATCATGGATCGAAGCGGAAATGCGGCGCATCAGCCCGCATGTCTATGCCCAAGAGAACACCTGAACGACCGAATTCCCCCGCATCGCTCGCCTTGCAGCTCGAGCTACCCCTGTTTCACACTGAAGAGCCGGTTCCCGAGAAGGCCGACGGGCGGCGGCGCCGGATCCAGCTGGCCGGTCATGTCCTCGAATACACCCTGCGCCGCGGACGGCGTCGCACTATCGGCTTTTGTGTCGATGATCGCGGCCTGACGGTGTCCGCGCCGCGCTGGGTGGGACTGGCGCAAATCGACGAAGCCATCCTCGAGAAAGCCCGCTGGATCACGACCCGATTGGGCGAGATGGGCGAGCGCCGGCGTGCGGTTCCGCGAGTACGCTGGGAGCACGGCGGCATGCTCCCCTACCTCGGCCAGACCCTGACCATTGAGCTCGCTGGCGCGGCTGGTCGGCAGGAATCGGTACGACTGGATCTGGAACGCCATCGTCTTTGCGTATCGCTGCCGCCCCAGGCCGACAGCCAGCAGATCAGGGATCGCGTGCAGGGCTGGCTGCAGTCGGAGGCGCGACGTATCTTTAGCGAGCGTCTGGACGAATTCGCGCCGCGCCTCGAGGTCAAATATCGGGCCCTGCGCCTGTCCGCAGCGCGCACCCGTTGGGGCAGCTGCAGCGCCGAGGGCAAGATCCTCCTGAACTGGCGCCTGATTCACTTCCCGATGTCCTCGATCGACTATGTCGTCGCTCATGAACTCGCGCACCTGCGCGAGATGAATCACGGGCCACGCTTTTGGGAGACGGTCGGCAGGGTATTGCCGGGATTCGAGCAGGCGCGCGCACAGCTTAACGACCCACCGCCCGAGCTGCTGCCGCTTCTCTGACCGAGCCGCCATGGCGAGCACCCCACCCCTGCCCGAACCCGGGGCACTGTCGATCACCAGCGCGAGACTGATCCTGCGAAGATTGTGCGACTCCGATGCCGGGCCGCTGTTCGAGATTTTCTCGGATGAAAAGGTCATGCGCTACTGGAGCGCGCCGGCATGGCGCGACCATGACGACGCCATGCGCTCGATCAAGAGCCACAACGAGCCGATCGCGAAAAGCCAGCTGATTCGCCTCGGGATCGAGCGGCGGTCCGTCCCGGGCGTGATCGGGGTGTGCACCCTGCACAAGATCGATACGCAGTGCCGCCGCGGCGAACTGGGCTACGCGCTCAATTCGGCCTTCTGGGGCCAGGGTTATATGGAGGAAGCGCTGCGCGCCTTCGTTTCCGAGATGTTCCGGTTTTTCTCGCTGCACCGGATCGAGGCCGATATCGATCCCGAGAATGCCGCTTCGGCGCGCTGTCTTGCTCGCCTGGGCTTTCGACTTGAGGGTCACCTGCGCGAGCGCTGGATTGTCGAGGGCAAGATCTCCGACAGCGCGATCTACGGCTTGCTGGCGCGCGACTGGTCGGCCAGTTGCGCGCACGCTCCCGTCCAGGAGCGCATCGCGTGAGTCGCAGCGCCGTGCTCCTCATGGACCTGCAGCAGGATTTCCTTGGCAAGGAAGACGCGCGCATGCCGGTCGACAAGCTCGCAGGCGCGTCGGTTCTGCGTTGCGCGAATGCTGTGCTTTCGAAGCGGGCGCTGCCCGACGCCCTGCCCATCATGGTCGTCAACCAGTTCGCGCGCGGCGAACGGATTGCCAAGTTCTATCGCGCTGGAGCAGCCATCAAGGGCACGCCCGGCGCCCAGCTCGACAAGCGCCTGCAATTGCCAGGACAAGTCAAGATCATCGCCAAAACCGCTAAGAGTGCGTTCTCCAATCCGGATCTCGAGCACTACCTGATCGATCAGGACGTCGCTGATCTCTTCGTGCTCGGCGTGTTCGCCCAGGCGTGCGTGCACGCCACGGTGATCGACGCCCTGCGTCTGGGCTACCGCGTCACGGTGATTGTCGACGGCGTGGCAAGTGACAAAGCCTGGAAAGCGCGGCTGGCCCTCTGGCGTATGCAGCGTGCCGGCGCGACCCTCCTGCCAAGTCTCGGTGTCGCGCCCTACTAGCGCGAACAGGCGAATTCCATCAGACGCTCGAAAAGCGGCACGACGCGCGAATCGTCTATCTCCAGCAGTCGATCACCCACATAGATTTCGGTACGGCAAAAGCCCGGCGTATCGGCAGCGACGAGAAAACCGAACAGCCAGATCCCCTCGTCGCGCGCAATACTGTCGCGCGCATCCAGGAGGCGCTCAAGCGGTGCATCGAAGTGAATGTGCATCATGTTGACCTGGGGACGCTCGGGAAGCGTGCGAATGCCGGCGATGGTATTTAGGGCCGCAGCCAGCGTAAGCGCTCGCGCGTGACAGGCCTCCATCACGGCGATGCGCTCGTCGAATTGCGATGCCGCCGACGCAAGCACTGCGCTTGACTGCACGAGGGTGCCTCCCATGCGCCGGCGCCACAGGCGAGCATTGGCGATGAAGCTCTCGTCCCCGGCCAGCAACGCCCCGGAATAGCCGCCGATACCCTTGTACAGAGATACGTAAACCGAATCGAAGCCCGCGGCGATCTCGGCGTAACTGCGAGCGTAGAAGACCCGGCTCTCCCAGAGCCGTGCGCCATCCATGTGGAGAGCCACCCCTCGCTCGCGAGCGACCCGCTGCAATTGTGTCAGTTCGTCCCAGCTTGGCAGCTGCCCGCCAATCTCGCGCTGGGGCAATTCGATCAACAGGCATGCGAGCAACTCACCGATCTTCTCCAGGTCGCCAGCGACGATTGGCCGGTGACGTTCTCCGACTCGCACGCCGTGCAGTCCGAATAGGGCCTGGTAGGCTTGTTCTTCATGGTTCTCGAGATGGCAGGTGACGTGCATGCCAAAGCGCACCAGCCGGGCGCGCTCGGACCAGATCCGTAGCGCCACCAGTTGCGCCATCACGCCAGTCGGAAACAACAGCGCCGCCGGCTTTCCGATCAGGCCAGCGAGTTTTTGCTCAAAGGCCGCAACGAGCCCACCTTCCCCATAGGTATCTGCTTCAACCGCGTGCTCTTCGCTCCACTGCGCGATGCGCCGCAGGCTCGTCGCAAGCGGGCTGTCCGCAAATCCCGACAGCTGGTGGACGCAGCTCTTGCGCAGCAACTGGCGCTCACTTGGGGTCAGTGACATGGATAAGTCGGTGTGTGAAATCGGAAATTGTACCCGCGCGGAGTCGCCGGATCGACCCGGGATGCGAGTTTGCCCTTGGATCAGTACACTAGGAACGCCCTCACTGCCCGGAACCCTCTCATGCGCATCCTCCACACCATGTTACGCGTTGGCGATCTGGACCGCTCCATCGAGTTCTATACCAAGGTGCTTGGCATGAAAATGCTGCGCAGGACCGACCGTCCCGAGCAGAAGTACACACTCGCGTTCGTGGGCTACGGCAACAACCCCGAGCACGCCGAGCTTGAGCTCACCTACAACTACGGGGTCGAAGAGTACGAACTCGGCTCGGCCTACGGGCACATTGCGATCGAGGTCGCTGACGCCTACGAGGCCTGTGCCGCGATTCGCAGCGCTGGCGGAGTAGTGACACGGGATGCCGGGCCGGTCAAGGGCGGCACGACGGTCATCGCCTTCGTCGAAGATCCCGATCGCTACAAGATCGAGTTGATCCAGCGTCGTGTCACGAGCTAAGAGTCGAGTTGCGCGAGGCGGTTGGCGTAGCGCACGTAGTCCGTCGGCGCCAGGTCCTCGGCCCTGGCGGTGGCGTCGATTCCGACCTCAATGAGGGGTAGGCGCGCCGCGTACGCTGCCAGCGTATTGCGCAGCATCTTGCGGCGCATCGAAAAGGCCTGGGCGACGAGATTGGCAAAGAGTTCCGAATCGATGATCCCGACTTCCCCGGCGTGACGCGGGATCATGCGCACTACTGCGGATTCAACTTTCGGGGCGGGCTCAAAGGCGGTACCAGGCACGAGGAAGAGCAACTCCATGTGGTAGCGCACCTGCAACATCACCGAGAGGCGACCGAAGGCAGGTGTTCCGGGAGGCGCGACCATGCGCTCGACCACTTCACGCTGCAGCATGAAATGCTGGTCCTGGATCAATTCGCTCACTTGTGCGAGGTGAAACAAGAGGGGTGACGAGATGTTGTAGGGCAGATTGCCGACCACGCGCAAGCGTCCCGGTGCCGCCCCGATCCGCGCGACTTCGAAGCTCAGGGCGTCGGCCTCATGCAGCACCAGCAGCTCGGCGCCATAGCGCTGGCGCAGTCGCGCCGCCAGATCGCGATCGAGTTCGACCGCATGCAGCGCACCGGGTGCGAGGGCCGGAATGAGGACCGCCGTGAGGGCCCCGAGTCCGGGTCCGATCTCCAGCATCGTCTCGCCTGGACGCGGCGCGATCGCAGCCACGATTTTTTCGATAATGCCCCGGTCAACCAGAAAATTCTGGCCAAAGCGCTTGCGTGCGACATGCTTCATGTCGCGGCGTCGTGTCCGGCCAGTTTGATCGCGAGCTCAAGCGCTGCCGTCATCGAGCCACTGTCGATCGCGCCGCCAGAAGCGAGATCAAGCGCCGTGCCGTGGTCGACCGATGTGCGCACAAAAGGCAGACCGAGCGTGACATTGACGCCCTGCCCGAAACTCGCGAATTTGAGAACGGTCAGGCCCTGGTCGTGATACATCGCGAGCACTGCGTCATAGGGCAGCAGATGGCGCGGCACGAACACCGTGTCCGCGGGCAACGGGCCGTCGACATCAAGTCCCAGGGCGCGTGCCTGCGCAATGGCCGGGCCGATGATGCGCTGCTCTTCATCGCCGAGATGACCGCCTTCCCCCGCATGTGGGTTCAGTCCACACACGGCGATGCGGGGTCGCTCGAGTCCCCAATAGCGCGCCAGGCCTGT
>CAJCHO010000100.1 GCA_903970145.1 Mycobacteriaceae bacterium
CTTCGGCCATCATCTGCGGATCCCCGCCGGCAATCTGCACCGCCTTGGGTTCGATCTCGCCATCGTGGTTGGTGCGCCGGCTGGTTTTTTCGCTGGCCCACAGGCGCGGGTTGGACGCTGCCATTTCGGCCACCGCATAGCCGGCGCCAAGGCGCTTGCACAGCTGCCGAAACGGCCTGTCCGTGACACCCGCCATGGGCGCTACAAAGACATTGTTAGGGAGATTGAAGTCGGCCAGTCGCACAGCGCGTAGCTCTTAATGAATCAAGGGAGTGCTCGGAAAGGCGCGTATTGTAGCGGCAAGATTGCAGATGCGGCAGCCCGCGCGACATTGCGGTGCGCAAATCACCCGCAACTTCGATGGCGATATGCGCGCTGCAAACCACTGATCTCTTTTGCCACCGACACTGCGTTTCGTCAAGCGAGTATGACCGCCTTTGCCGAATTTTTATGCAATTCCTTTAGCGCAATCCGTCCATCATGTGGCGCGCGAGCAATCGCCGTGGTGTCGGCAACAGGTCCAGCAATGTAAGTGCCGCGGCGCGCAATCCGGTAACGGCTGCCAGACGGGAAGCAAATACGCGCGGCAACAGGTCGGTCACGCGGATAGTCGCCGCCCGGTCCATGCGGCGCGCATCATTAAAGCGTGCGGCAAGCTCGGGCGCATCGAGCCGCGAATCGGCCATGAGTTGGGCGAGCGTCGTTGCGTCGCGCAATCCCAGATTGAGTCCCTGCCCTGCGACCGGATGCAGGGTCTGGGCCGCATTGCCGATGGCGAATTCGCGACCGCGCGCGGACTCATCGGCAGCGTTTAAGCCCAGTTCGAATAGCTGGCGCGGACCGCTTGTCAGAAATGCTCCCAGCCGGTCGCCAAAGCAGTCATGCAATTCAGCGAGAAACGCATCATCGGACAGACCCGCACGACGTATCCCGTCTTCCGGGGCGCAGCACCAAACCAGTGCGAGGCCGGCGACACCGTCGAGATGGGCAGGCAGTAGCGCCAGCGGACCGTGAGCCGTAAATCGCTCCCACGCCTGATTGGCTAGCGGATGCTCAACCGTGACGAAGGAAGTCACCGCACTTTGTCGATAGTCACGCACGCGTGGCTGGCGCGTTTGCGTACCGTAGAGGCCCCCTTCGGCGTGTACCAGGTAGCGCGCACGGATCTCCTGACCGCCGGAGAAACGGGCCGCCAGACCGTCTTCGAGCTGAGCGACCTCCTGGACCGTTTGACCGAACTGGGTGACGACGCCAACTTCACGAAGGCGCGCGCGTAAGCTCTTTGCCAGCGCTGCGTATGGCACGACATAACCGAGTGCCGGCAGACTGTAGTCGCTGGCTTGAAGAAAGGTACGGCCAAAGTGGCCGCGCTGCGAAACATGGATACGCTCAATCGGCGTGGCAAGCGAGGCCTGCCACGCGCCCACCCGCTCAAGCAGGACCCTGCTGCCGTGGGAGAGCGCGAGCATGCGCGCATCACCACGGATCGCCTCATCGGGCCTGGCGTCGACAACCAGGGTGCTTGGTCCCCCGAACTCGTTCATCAGGAGCGCGAATGCGCATCCCACCGGACCGGCACCGCACACCAGCACCGTGTCTGCCCCGGAATGCGCGGCGTGGGTCATCCGGCCCGCATCAAGGCTTCGATGTCGGCAATCTCTTTGGGAACCCCGTCCGAGAGTATTGCGCAGCCACTTTCACCCACCACCACGTCGTCCTCGATGCGCACGCCGATGTCCCAGAAGGCCTCGGGAGCGCCGCTGTCGCGACGCACGTAGATGCCGGGCTCGACGGTTAGTACCATGCCCGGCACGAGTGGCCGCCAGGGTCGCTCGCCGCCCTGGGCGTCGTGTCTCTCCCCGGCGCGATAGTCACCCACATCGTGCACGTCCATGCCGAGCCAGTGCCCGGTGCGATGCATGAAGAATTTGCGATAGCTGCCCTCGGCGAGCACCTCGCCGAGAGTTCCACTGAGCAGTCCAAGGGCTAGCATACCTTCGGCCAGCACGTGCGTGGCGGCCTCGTGCGGCGCTTCGAAACTGGCTCCGGGCCTGATCGCGTCGATTGCCGCCGCCTGGGAATTGAGCACCAGCTGGTAGAGCTCGTGTTGCGCTCCCGAAAAGCGCCCATTGATCGGGAAGGTGCGCGTGATGTCCGAGGCATAGCCATCGTATTCACAGCCCGCGTCAATGAGCAGGAGGTCACCGTCACGCAGGACCTGGTCGTTTTGCCAGTAATGCAGCACACAGGCATTGGCGCCGCCGGCGACGATCGAGCCATAGGCTTCGGCACGCGCGCCAAGCCTGCGGAATTCGGCGATCAGTTCGGCCTCGATCTGGTATTCGTTGATTCCCGGTTTGGTCGCGCGCATGGCGCGCACATGCGCGCTCGCGGAGATGGCGGCCGCGCGGGCCATCGTGTCGAGCTCCGGTGAACTCTTGATGACCCGCATCCCGTCGAGTTTGCGACGCAGATCGAAGAACACGGATGGCGCCGTCACTCCGCTGCGCTCGCGCGCCTGCACATGCGCCAACCAGCCTTGCAGCCGCGCCTCTATCGGATTCAGGGCGTCACGGATAGTAAAGACCGCGGCCTGATTGGCCAGCAGATCCGGCAGCATGGCATCGATGGATTCGATCGGATAGGCTTCCTCGACGCCGAAGCGCAGGCGCGCAGCCTCGGGTCCGTAACGAAAGCCATCCCACATCTCGCGCTGTGCGTCGCGCGGCCGGCAGAACAGGATCGCGCGTGGCTGCGCGTCGGCCACCAGCACCAGCAAGGCCTCGGGCTCGGGAAAGCCGCACAGGTAGCTAAAGTAACTGTCCGCCCGAAACGGGTAACTGACGTCACCGTTGCGCGTGAGTTCGCGCGCGGTCGAGACCACGGCGACGCCGCCTCCCGAACTGGCCATGTACTGCAAGAGCTCCTTGCGGCGCGATTGGTAAGGACTGAAATCGAATGTCGAAGCCACGGTGCACTTTCGGTGGGAGTAGGCGATTCTACGCCGCCGGAAAATCGCGCGCCGAAGCCGCCGTCAATAAGGCGTCGAGCGCCTGCAGTTGTTCCGGCGTGCCGATGTTCTCCCACCGGCCCTGATACAGCTCGCCGGTGACCTGACCGGAGTCGACAAACTGATAGAGCCAGGGAAACAGGGCGCGCTTTTCGCCGGGCGGAAGAACACGAAAGATCTCCGGATGGAAGACCCCGATATTGGCGTAGGTCAGACGCGACCCGTCGCGCCGGATGTGCCCGTCTTGGAGCGCCATGTCGCCATCAGGGTGGTAGGGTGGATTGGCGGTAAGCACCAGGTGTGCGCACGGGCCTTCACCTTCCTGCAAGGTCGCGGCGACATCGACCAGCCGGCGATAGTCATACTCGCAATAGATGTCGGCGCTAACCGCCGCAAATGGCGCGTCCCCGAGAAGCGCCAGCGCGAGACGTATCCCGCCCGCGGTCTCAAGTGCCCTGGATTCGGCCGAGTAGCGCAACTGCGCGCCAAGCGCCGCGCCATCGCCGAGCGCAGCCTCGATGGCTGCACCAAGCCACGCATGATTGATGACGATTTCGTGGATGCCGGCCGCCACGAGTCGCCGGATCTGCCACTCGATGAGTGAGTGTTTGCCAGCTCGCAGCAGGGGTTTTGGTAGCGTGTCGCTCAAAGGGCGCATGCGTTCCCCCCGTCCGGCTGCGAGAATCATCGCGCGCATGCCGCGGCCTAGAAAGTGTAGGCCACAGTGGTGGCCCGCCCTTCGAGCTGGTCCAACAGGCGCATCAGCGGACGCAATGCGTCATAGCGTGCGGCCACGCCGCGCGCATAGCGCGCCACACGAGGCAGATCGGCGAGATAAGCCGCTTTGCCGTCACGGTGGTAGAGGCGCGCAAAAATGCCCAGTACCTTGAGGTGGCGTTGCAGGCCCATCCATTCGAAGTCGTGCCAGAATTGCGCGAAGTCCGACGGTACCCCAAGCTGGGCAGCGCGTGCCTTGTCCCAGTAGCGGATTGCCCAGTCAAGTACGCGCTCCTCATCCCACTCGATATAGGCATCGCGCAACAGCGAGACGAGGTCGTAACTGATCGGTCCGCGCACGGCGTCCTGGAAGTCAAGGATGCCGGGATTCCCGGATTCGAGCAGCATCAGATTGCGCGAGTGATAGTCGCGATGCACGGTGACCTGGGCCTCGCCGAGATTGCGCTTGATCAGCAGTTGCTTGATGCGCGCCAGCGACTCGCTCTGTGCGGCATCAAGGGTATGCCCGAGGTGACGCGTCACATACCAGTGGTCAAACAGATCCATCTCGGTGCCAAGGCGTTGCGCGTCGTAGCGGGGTAGCCAGGGCTGATCCTCCAGACCCTGGATGCGCACCAGAGCAGTCATGGCGTCGCCGTACAGCTCGCTTGCGCGATTGCCCGCCAGCTCGGCCAGGTAGGTCCGACTGCCAAGGTCGGTGAGCAACAAAAAACCTTCAGCCGTATTGGCGCACAGTACGCGCGGCACCGAGACCCCGGCCGTGCCCAGATAGTCGGCTACGCGTATGAAAGGTGCGCAATCCTCCTTGTCGGGCGGGGCATCCATGACAATCAGGCTGGCGTGGCTCGCGCTCGTGGAGCGCACACGAAAGTAACGACGAAAACTCGCGTCGGCCGACGCCGGCGCGAGACTGGCGGTATCGATCGCAAAACCTGGGGCGATGGACGTAAGCCATGCCGTGAGTTGGGTAAGTCGTGGATCGGGGGCGGCTTGGGACATGGATCGGTGTGTCGGCGACGGCTGGCTGCCAGCAAGCGGATGTGCGCGCCCGCTGGATCGTCAGGGCGCGTAGAGCATGGCCTATAATAGCCGATCGTCATCCTGCTGCCGGCGGCGCGCATCGCGCCTTTTTCAATGCGCCACGACGCGATTCGACACCGAGCAAAGACGCGCTCAACTCTGGGAACTGGACTGCTGCGCGCGTCCTTACTCGCGGCGGCCCTCTGTGCGGCGCACGCAGCGCGCGCTGACGACCTGGGCCTAAAACTCGTGCCGCAGTCGCAACGCATCGATCCGATGCGCGTCGACGAGGTCGGCCTGCAGCTCATCGAGCAGTCCGAGCTGATCGATCCGGCCACCCGCAAAGAGGAAGAGTCACCGAGCTTTGGCATCGGCGACCATATTTCCGGCGAGATGGACGTCGATGTCACGCTGACCGGTCATGCCCAGCTGCGCCGCTCCAAGGGCTCGATCAAGGCTGACGAAATCCATTACCTGCAGCTCGAAGACGAGATGCTCGCGATCGGCACGGTGCGACTATTCCAGAACGGGGATCTGTACACCGGGCCGGAATTGCGCATGCGCATGGATGACTCGCACGGCTACTTCGTGCTGCCCAATTACTCGTTTGGCTCGAACGGCAGTCGCGGTTTTGCGGATCGCATCAACTTCTTCGACCGCGAGCATTCGCGCATGCTCGACGCGATCTATACGACCTGTCCGATCGGCGACTATGAGTGGTACCTCGTCGCCGATACCCTCGATATCAACGAAGAGGCCAAGGAGGGTGTCGGTCACAATGCCATCGTCTACTTCTACGGTGTGCCGATTCTCGCGGCACCGGAGCTGAGCTTCCCGCTGTCCGACGAGCGGCGCAGCGGCTGGCTGCCGCCGACCTACAGCCTGATGTCGACCAACGGATTCGAGCTGATCACGCCCTATTACTGGGACATCGCGCCGAATCGCGACATGACGATCTTTCCGCATCTGATGCTCGATCGCGGCCTGATGATGGGCGAAGTGTTCCGCTATCTGGAGCCGACCAGCTCGGGCGATTTCCGGGTGGAAGACCTTCAGGATGCCGAGACGCACACCAACCGCTACTCGATCGGTACGCTCGACTACTGGCATGGTATCGACGATCTGGCGGGCTTTTCCGGGGTCATCAACTTCAACCGCGTATCGGACCCGTACTATTTCAACGATTTCTCCAAGACATTCGCGGCCGCCGCCGTGCGTACACTGCCCCAGTATTTTGCGGCCAGTTATTCGGCACCGAGCTGGACGCTTACAACCAGTTTCCTGAGCTACCAGACGCTCGAGCAGGCCGGTGCCTACATCATTCCGCCTTACAACAAGGCGCCCGAGATCGCCTTTCACGGGACCCAGCTCGATCTGGGGGGCTTTGATTTCGTGCTCGATGCGGACCTGACGCGATTTGTCTCGCCGGGTCTCGTTCAGGGACAGCTCCTCGAAGGGGGCGACCGGCTCATGATCACCCCGAGCATCGCCTATCCCGTGGTCGGTCCGGGCTACTTCTTTACACCCAAGATCGCCTACTACGCGACCGGCTACAACCTCAACTATGTGGAAGCCGGGGAACCGAGCAGTTTTGTGCGTGATTTGCCGACCTATAGCGTGGACGCCGGCCTGACCTTCGAGCGCCAAACGAGCTTTTTTGGTCAGGATGTGCTGCAAACCCTTGAGCCGCGCATCTACTATGTGCGGCGACCCTATGTGAATCAGTCGAATCTGCCCAATTTCGACAGCGGCATCCCGGACGACAATTTTTCGCAGCTCTTCACGGATAACACCTTCGTTGGCTACGACCGGCTGGCCGATGAAAACCTGCTCACGGCAGCGGTGACGACGCGCTTTATCAACGAGGATACCGGCGTCGAGATGGTGCGTGCAGCGCTTGGCGAGCGCTTTTACCTGACCCCGCAACTGGTCACCTTGCCTGGCGGTGAGCCGGTTCCGAGCGGTAGATCGGACGTCCTGGCGCTCTTGTCCGGCCATGCGACCTCCACCGTGTCGCTTGATACCGGCCTTGACTTCAACCCGACGGCAGGGGGTACCGAGCGCGCCAACGTAGGAGCGGCCTGGTCGCCGGCGCCCAACGAAAGTATCAGTCTGGAGTACCGCTTATTGCGCGATCAGTTCATCCAGTATGATCTGTCTGTCGAGTGGCCCATTACCGGGCACCTCTACGGTCTGGGTCGGGTAAACTTCTCGGCCCACGACTCGACTGTCATCGAAGGGCTGGCCGGGATAGAATACCGCGGCTGTTGCTGGGTTCTGCGCATAGCGGCGCAGCGCTTTGTAACCGGGCTGACAACTTCGCAGACGACTCTGTTCGTCCAGCTCGAGCTCAACGGCTTCTCCGATATCGGCTCGAGTCCGTTTGATGCGCTGCGACGCAATGTGGTTGGCTACCAGCCGGTCAAGCCCCCGCTCGAGACGGTCTCGCCTTTCAATAATTACGAGTAATTTCATGAATATCCGTGCATCAAACGCGCTTGCTTCGTTGATTGTGTCGTTCGGCCTCACGGCAGGTCTGCCGGCGCCGGTAGCGGCACAGACGGCTACGCCGGCTGCGAGCGCCCCCAATCCGCCGCCAGCCAGACCAGCATCCTCCGATTCGGCATCCACGCCGATCCCGGTCGACCAGATCGTTGCCGTCGTCAATGACGAAGTCATCACGCGCAATGAGTTGCGCCGTCGGACCAATGACGTTGAAAAGGTGCTGCGCAAGCAAGGTACCCAGCTGCCACCGCGCGATGTGATGGAGCGCCAGGTGCTCGAGCGCGTAATCACCGAGCGCGCTTTGCTGCAGGAGGCCAAGGAAGATGGCTTAAAAGTCGACGATACCCAGCTCGACCGCGCAATTACCCGCATCGCCGAGCAGAACCATATGGATCTGGCAGCGTTTCGCGCGCGCGTCGAGGGCGACGGCGAGAAATGGCCGCAGTTTCGCACCGAGGTGCGCAACGAGATCCTGATGTCGCGACTGCGCGACAAGCAGGTTGAATCGGGCGTGCAGGTCAGCGAAGGCGAGATCGATAACCTGATCGCCGAGCAGACCGGTGCCAATATCGCCCAGGAATACAATATTGCGCAGATCCTGGTGCGCGTGCCCGAGCAATCGACCGCCGAGCAGATCGAGGCGGCGCGCAAGAAGGCCGATGACCTGTACACACAGATTCAGGGCGGCGCGGATTTTGGCAAGCTCGCCGTCAGTTTCTCGGACGCACCCGAGGCCCTGAGCGGTGGCGAGTTCGGCTGGCGTCCGGCCGAGCGCTATCCCCAGGTATTTATCGATGCGGTCAAGGACTTCGCGCCGGGCCAGGTGGCCCGACCCTTCAAGAGCCAGAACGGCTTTCACATCCTAAAGCTCGTCTCGAAACGGCGTGCGGTGGTTGGAGCCTCGAAACTCTCGCCTGTACAGCAAACCCACGTGCGCCACATCCTGATCCGGGTCAACGAGGTCATGTCGGCCGATCTTGCGCGCCAGCGCCTGAACGACATTCGCCAACGCATTCTTAGCGGCAGCGCGAATTTCGCGGATATGGCCAAGTCTTATTCGAACGATGGCAGCGCATCCAAGGGGGGCGATCTTGGCTACGTTCTGCCTGGTGATACCGTGCCCGAGTTCGAGCGGGCCATGAACGCCCTGAAGATCGATGAGATCAGTGAGCCGGTGCAGACACCCTTTGGCTTGCACATCATTCAGGTACTCGAGCGCAAGAGCGAAGCCCCCTCGAGTGAGCGTGTGCGCAACCTGGCGCGAACGATGCTCAAGGATCGCAAGGCCGAGGCTGCCTACGAGGACTGGGTGCGCTCGATCCGCGATCGCGCCTACGTCGAGATTCGCCTCGACGATCGTTAGCCGACGCGCGTCTACTGACGCCGATCCAGGCAGGCCTATGCGTCCCGTCATTGCGATCAGCACGGGCGAGCCTGCCGGGATCGGTCCCGATGTCGCACTCACTGCAGTGGCGGCGCGCCGGAATCATGATGACGCGCGTTGCGTACTCCTGGGTGACGAAAAGCTCCTGATCGAGCGCGCACGCGGTCGGGCAATTGCGAACCCGCTAGTACCCTATTCGCCCGAAGGCGCCGTACCTAGTGGCTCGATCGAGTTCATCGACATCCCGCTGCGCACGGCCTGCCGGCCCGGAACGCCCGATGCGCGCAACGCGCCAGCGGTTCTTGCCATGCTCGATCGCGCCATCGAGGGCGCGATGGCAGGCGAATTTGCCGCCGTGGTGACAGCGCCTTTGCAAAAAAGCACGATCAATGAAGCCGGCATCGCCTTTGTCGGACATACCGAATACCTGGCCGAGCACAGCCAGAGCGAACATGTCGTGATGATGCTCGTTGGCGGTGGCCTGCGTGTGGCGCTCGCCACGACTCATCTGGCGCTAGCTGCCGTTCCCGCGGCGATCACGGCGACATCGCTGGATGCGAGCCTTCACGTCCTCACGCGCGATCTGGCGCTACGCTTTGGCTTGCCGGCGCCGCGCATCGCCGTCACCGGTCTGAATCCGCACGCCGGAGAAGGAGGTTATCTCGGCCGCGAAGAAATCGAGGTGATTGCTCCGGCGATTGCTCGCGCGCGCGCGCGCGGCTGGCATGTCGATGGTCCCTTTCCGGCCGACACGCTGTTCCAGAAAAAGTATCTCGACCACTACGACGCCGTGCTCGCGATGTATCACGACCAGGG